>JANOEV010000388.1:0-12943 GCA_031413695.1 Burkholderiales bacterium | reverse complement strand
GATCTGCCACGGAGATCACCCGCATTGCCTCCAGTCTCAATCTTTCCGCCGGCATCGTCGCTGGCAGATATCAATATCTTACCCAGAAGTGGTCCACTTTCAATGGCCTGAAGACCAAATTCGAGTGGGCTCAAAAACCAGCATGAGCGCCTCTCTTTCTGCCCTGAAAAGAACAAAGCCCAACCCCACCTGGGCCTCGGTCCCGCTCTTCGACCGCACGGGCTGGAAGCGCTTGGCGTTTGGGGAGTTTGCGGTCCCGAGGCCTGGCACAAGCTGGCAAATCATCTGCCGGCGCATGAGCGCAACAACATTTTGAACGCGTACTACGCACTCATCACCGACCCCGATCCGGCAATTCACGTTCCCGCCGCGCGGCAATGGAGTATTTACGAGGGCTCTTGCTCAACCCTGTTGCCCAATGAGGGTATTGTCGCGAATTTCGGGTCGGATCGGGTTTCACTCGGGCTGGCGCGAATGGAATCGCATTACTTCATGCACGATATTTTTTTGCCGGTGAATTTTTTGCTGGAAAACATCGGCAAGATCCGCCATATCCCAACCACTATTGTTCAGGGGCGTTACGACGTGGTTTGTCCGATTGTTTCAGCGGACGATCTCGCGCGGGCGTTTCCCGAGGCCGAATACCACATCATCAACGACGCCGGACACTCGGCGTTCGAGCCGGGCATACGCGCAAAATTAATTGAAACCATGGAAAAACTGAAATTACGTTTTGCCTGATCAACCATCACATCCAATGTTCTGAATGTTCAGCCCCCCAACGATTGACAACTCCGATTCCTGATGCCAAATTTTCTCAAAGCCGTCCGACTCGATGATTCTGATGCGGAACTTTACAAAACGTCGGCCGCCTGCGACGAGGATGAATGGGTATGCACGGGCGGTTTCACCGTATGTGATCTGGCCAGCGGGTATCGCTGCGAGCCGCGATGCTATTGTGACGCCTCATTCCTGTCGATCACACGCCAGGCGCGTGTGACGCTCGCCGAAGTAATCGAGGTGACCGATGCCGATTTGGAGATCTTCAAGGATCAACTGGCGCAACACCTGCTGTTTGACTGGAAGGCGCCGGACTATGAAACCGCCCGCGCCGTCGCCGAGGAAGAGATCGACTACACCGCCGAGACCGCATCCGGTTTTCCCACCGAGGTGTGGATCACGGTAAAACGCTCACCCGGCGCGGATGGCGCGATAGAAGAAAAGTACGACCAGTACGAGCGGCTGATGATTGGCTCGCACAAGTTGTAGCGCCAGGCTTGAAATGGAAACACGCCGTATTCAGGCGGAATCCCGCGGCATCGATATCGGCCCGAGCTTGTCCCAACCTTCGGCGTGCGCGACCACCCGCGAAAACGTGATCAACATACCGGCGGTGGCGCCCCAGATATAGCGATTGTTATAGGGAATCGCAAAATATTCACGCATGCGGCCCTTGTACATGGCGGATTCCTGGCGATGATTGCGCGGGTCCAATAAAAATGGCGCGGGCACCTCGAATACCTCGCTCACCTCGCGTTCATCCGGCGAGTACTGCAGCGGTTGATCCGCCCACGCCACCACCGGTGTGATGCGATAGCCGGTCCCGGTTGTGTACTGCGGCAGCGTGCCGACAACATCAATCATTTGCGCGTTCACGCCGGTCTCTTCAACGGTTTCCCTGATTGCCGTCGCGGCCGCATCAACGTCATGTGGCTCGACACGACCGCCGGGAAAGCTGATCTGTCCGGCGTGATCGGTCAGATGTGCGGTACGCTGGGTAAAAACGATGGTCGGCATTTTTGGGCCGGGATGATTCACCACCAGCACCAACACCGCCGCATGCTTGAGCGGTTGATCCGGCCGGACGAGCGCCAGCGTTTCACCGTCGTCTGCAAAACGACGATCACCGCTTGCCGCGACCGCATCCCTCGCCGCCAGCCAGATGCGCAGGCGAGCAAGTGTGAAGTATTTTGTCAGCGTCTCGTCAAGCGTCATCGGCTCTTGAATTTTCTTCTGGTTGTGCATTTCCATGTCTATTATAGTGAGCCATTGTGACAATCCGACCAAGAGCCAGCAACCACCATGATTGTTTATGACTACTTCAGATCGTCCGCGTCCTACCGTTTGCGCATCGCCCTCAATCTCAAAGGACTGGCGCCTGAATTCCGCAGCATTCATCTTGGCAAGGGCGAACAGCGCTCGGCTGATTACAAAGCCATCAACCCGCAGGGGTTCGTGCCTTACCTCATCGACGGTGATTTTCATTTGTCGCAGTCGCTTGCCATCATCGAATATCTGGATGATAAATATCCGGATCCGCCGCTGATGCCAAAGGATGTCGAACAACGCGCCCTGGTCCGGCAGATTGCGTTGTTGATTGCCTGCGATATTCATCCGCTCAACAATTCCCGCATCCTCACCTATTTGACCGACGACCTGAAGGTCAGCGACGCGGTCAAGACGCAATGGTACTGTGGCTGGATAGACGAAGGCTTCACCGCACTCGAAAAAATGCTCGCCACGCGCAAGGTGCAGTCACCTTTTTGTATTGGTGATTCGCCAACCCTCGCCGATATTTGTTTGATCCCACAAGTGACCAACGCAAACCGGTTTTCCTGCGCGCTTGATAAATTTCCGCTCATCATGGACATTTACCATCGCGCCATGACGTTACCTGCTTTTGATCGCGCACAGCCAACCAAACAAACCGCGGTCTGATGCACAACCAGTCGCCCGCATGGTTGCGTTGGTTGGTCTGTGTCGCGCTGTTTTCGTGTGCTGCCGGCTGCAGCAAGTCGCCGTCACTGGCACCCCTAAAGCCTGACGCCGTCGTACTTGCGTTTGGCGATTCACTTACGTTTGGGACCGGTGCGACGCCCGAGGCCGCGTACCCTGCACAACTGGCGTTGCAAATCGGGCGCAAGGTCGTCGGTGACGGTGTGCCGGGCGAAGTCAGCGCGGACGGGCTGCGTCGATTGTCCGCCTCGCTTGACGACGTACAACCTGCTTTGTTGGTGCTATGTCACGGCGGCAACGACTTTCTGCAAAAGAAACCGGATAACGAAGCTGCCGCAAACATCCGGGCAATGATCAAGTTGGCGCAATCGCGCAATATCAGCGTGGTGTTGATCGCCACGCCCAAGCCCGGCCTGTTTCCCTCGCCGCCGGATTTTTATGCGGAGATTGCCAAAGAGTTTGGCATTCCGGTCGACATCAAAATCCTACAGGAGATATTGACCGACAACAGCAAGAAAAGCGACTTGGTGCACCCGAATGCGGCCGGCTACAAAATGATCGCGGCGCGGGTTGCCGAACTGCTTCGCAGCGCCGGGGCCATCTAGTCACCGGTTGCCATCAACCCCGCGGCGCGTGGCTAATGGCTGGTGTTGGACGGCGTGTTATACAGGTGCATTGAAACATTGCCCGCCGCACCATCGCGTGATTGCGCGGCCTCGGCCTCCCAATGCGCCGCCAAACGACGGCACAGTCGGCGGAAGTTCGCATCCAATGACTTTAACGCGCCGAGCCATTCAAGATTTTCTGCGATGCGCACAAGATAAATCCGGCAGCCGGATTGCATCGAACAACTCATCATACAAAGGGTTGCGCCCAATACCGCCTGTGGGTCGCTGCCATCGGCCTCTTTGCCCCCGCGAATATCCAAATATTCCATGTCGATTCACTCCGTTTTCTGCGCGACACGGCGCGCACCTAAATAAGAATAATTCTCATTTAGAAAAACGTCAAGTGATTTTTAAATGCCTTTATTAGCGGGTGTTTACAGCCATTTATTGCTCAAAACGTCGGCAGATAAACGACTTTATTACTTTGTCGCCGGCTTGTACGCCGCGAGCGCTCTGGCCAGATCCTGATACTCCTCACATTTCAGGCCGCAGATTTTTTCGAGCCGGGCAAGATGTTCCTTTGCCTTCGCCGGCTGATTCACCTTTAAATATGCCACCCCGATGTATTCGTGCGCGCCGCGGTGATTCGGGGACAGCTTTATTGCAATGTTGTAGTGCTTGAACGACTCATCCATCTTGTTGGTCCAACGATAGGCGTAGCCGAGATAGTTATGGGCGTCCGCATTGTCGGCATCGGCGGCAATAACTTTTTTGAATTGGTCAATCGCCTCGGTCCACTTCTTTGCATCAATGGCTTTTTTCCCCGAGACAAAATTTTTGTCGGTGGCGTTCTCGGTCGGGGTGGTGTCAAACCCCGCTGCCCATGAACTGCCGGCGATACTGGACGCAATCATGGTGACCAGTGCGGCGACCAACAAAATGGGGGACTTGCGCGACATAATGCTCTCCTTGCGACTAACCTATCCTGACAATCAGGCGGGTAATGTGCAGATGCTAGCCTCTTTCGCCGGCATGAACAACCACATTAGCAACCAGCAAGTACACTCCACTGATCGAGGAAAATCATCTATGAAAGCCGTGTTGTGCAAAGCCTACGGGCTGCCTGATTCGTTGGTTGTTGAGGATGTCGCACCGCTCGAAGCCGGCGCGGGCGAGGTGGTGGTGAGTGTCAGGGCGTGTGGTGTCAATTTTCCCGACACCCTCATCATTCAAGGCAAATATCAATTCAAACCGCCGATGCCTTTTTCCCCGGGTGGTGAAGTCGCGGGTGTCGTCAAATCAATCGGCGACGGCGTGACCAACGTGCGTGTCGGTGACGCGGTGATTGCCTTCACCGGCTGGGGCGGGTTTGCCGAAGAAGCAAAATGTGCAGCCGCGCAAGTCATGCCGATGCCACCCGGTACGTCGTTTCCTCTCGCGGCCGGCTTTGTTTTGACCTACGGCACGTCATACCATGCACTCAAAGACCGCGCCGCCATCCAGCCCGGTGAAACGCTGCTGGTGCTCGGTGCCGCTGGTGGTGTTGGCCTGGCTGCGTGTGAAATCGGCAAGGCCATGGGCGCGCGCGTCATCGCCGCCGCATCGACCGACGAAAAGCTGGCGATTTGCAAACAACACGGTGCGGACGAGGTGATCAATTACAGTACCGGCAATTTGCGCGAACAGATCGACGCGCTGGTTGGTAAACGTGGTGTCGACGTGGTGTACGACCCGGTCGGTGGCGACTACGCCGAGCCGGTACTACGGTCGATGGCGTGGCGCGGCCGATATCTGGTGGTGGGCTTTGCCGCGGGCGAAATTCCGAAAATTCCATTGAATCTGACACTGCTCAAGGGCTCATCAATCGTCGGCGTGTTCTGGGGTTCGTTCGTCAAAAATGAGCCCGCTGCCAGCGCGCAAAATATGCAGGCGCTGATGGGGCTGCTTGCGCAGGGCAAACTCAACCCATTAATTTCGGCGACCTATCCGTTGTCCCGCGCAGCCGATGCGTTGAATGAGGTGATGAACCGAAAAGCGGTCGGCAAAATTGTGCTGGTAACCTGACGGCGCACGATTCGAAATGCATTGCTTAAGGTTTTGCCCGCACCGCAATCGGCACATTGCACAGCTCGACATGCCCCGCGGGCACCTTGAACCAATCACCACCGCGATTGCGCAGCGCCGCCACCGCCGTCGTGAATAGCGGTGTGTCGGTGCGAATCACTTCCAGGTTGGTCCGATCAGAAGCCGTTACATCGGCGGCGAGCCGGATCGATTTGATCGGCACAAATTCACTTGGCTTTTCATAAAACCCGAGCGCTTTTGTTCCGCGCGGCAGGTTCGATAACAATGGCATGCCCTGCAACACCCGGCCAACCAGCGTGATATTTTTATCCAGGTGGCGCGGCGCATGGCCGGTCACCACATAAAGGGATGCACCGCTCCCGGAGTCGAGCGCATTGCCACGACCCACCCCGAGCGCGCCATAACAATGCGCCAGCCAAACCTGCGACGTGTTTCGATCACGCCCGGCGTGAATGCCACCGGCAAAACCAACCTGCGGCGCGTAGCCATCAACATCCGGCAGGCGATCAAAGGCAAATTTACTGAATTCATTTTTCGATAACGTGCGGGTAAATTCCGGTTGCAATTTCGGCTTGCCGTTCTTCAAGGGTCGCGGATTCTTTTCATCCGCGTCACCCCACTGCACGACGTAGTTGTCTTGTGATCTGATTATCGACAGCCCGTCAAAATAGCCGTCGCGAATCAGTATGCGGATATTCGCCACGTGATTCGGCGCGACATGCGGCGCCAACTCGAGCACCACGCGCCCGCCAGCCAAATCAAGATAAACAACATTTTCCGGATCGGGTGTGCGCCAATCGGATGCTGCCGCGGTTGCAATGATTTCGCTGTAACTTTTATATGGTGCGACCGCAGTGGCTTTTTTTACATCGGCTGCGCCCGCGGCAAATGCGCAAAGTGCCAACCCAAACACCAACACGTTACGGCAACTTTTCCCATAGTCGAGCCCGCTTAAAGTCAATTGATTCCATGAGCGATTTGGCTGTGTTTCCATGTTTTTCCTTTAATTTCAGTTTCCTAGCACTGATATTCAATGCAGCAATTGAGGTGCTGTCATAAATCGTTATTGCGGCAATTTTCGCACTCTTGCAACAGTCGTGTCATTTTTGTTTGATTTCACACGTTCCAAACCCAATCCCCAGTAAACTTTTGTCCAGACGTGCTGAGCAGGCATGACATCGCGCTTCAACAAAAAATCATGCCGCATCAACACCAAAACGTTCTGCTCTCAATCCTGCAAACAGACGACCCAAATACAACATCAGGAGCCACAATATGCAATCGTCCCTTCGAGCGTCAGCTCTCGCCCCTCGTCAATCAACCCTGCACCTCTCGATCGCCGCGGCGATTGCGGGTCTGTCGATCAACGTCGCAACCGCACAGGAAAAACCTGCCGAAAAAGCCGAAGCCGGCAAGCTCGAAGTTATCACGGTAACGGCCGAACGTCGTGTGGAAAATATCAAGGATGTGCCGTCTTCGATTTCGGCGGTGCGCGGGGAAAGGCTCGACATCATCAACTCGGGCGGGCAGGACATTCGCATGTTGGCCGGGCGTGTGCCGAGCTTGAATATCGAATCGTCGTTTGGCCGTGCGTTTCCACGTTTCTATATTCGCGGCTTGGGCAATGGTGACTTCGATATCAATGCCTCGCAGCCCGTTTCGCTGGTGTTTGACGACGTGGTGCAGGAAAACCCAATCCTCAAGGGCTTCCCGTTGTTTGACATTGACCAGATTGAAGTTTTGCGCGGCCCGCAGGGCACCTTGTTCGGTCGCAATTCACCGGCTGGTGTGGTCAAGTTTGCGTCTGCCAAGCCACGCTTTAATCAAGAGTCGTATATCAATCTGGGCGCCGGCACCTATAGCACGGTGAACCTCGAGGGCGCGCTCAACGTGCCGATGAGCAAAGAATTTGCGGTGCGTTTGTCGTTGCAATCACAAACGCGCGGCGACTGGGTGAAAAACCAAAATTCACGCGGCCCGACGCAAGAGCTGGAAGGCTATCGTGATAACGCGTTTCGTTTGCAGGGCTTGTATAAACCAGACGCCAATTTTGAAGCGCTGTTTAATGTCCACAATCGCGATCTGAATGGCTCGGCACGTGTATTCCGCGCCAATATCATCCGGGCTGGTGGCAACGAACTGGTGGCGGGGTTCGATCCGGCAAAAGTTTCGCAAGACGGCATCAATAGTCAGGACGTCAAGACCACCGGCGGCAGTGTGCGCATGAAGTGGAATCTGGGCACCACCACCTTGAATTCGATCACCGGCTATGAAACCGTTAAATCATTATCACGTGGTGATATCGACGGCGGCTTCGGCGCGTTCTTCCTGCCTGCCGGCTTGAGCGGCCCGGGGTTTATCCCGTTTGACGCCGAGTCAGCCGACGGCCTGCCGAAACACAAACAGTTCACGCAGGAAATCCGGCTGGAGTCAAATGCAGCCAAAGGCTTCAAGTGGTTGGTCGGTGCGTATTACTTCAAAGAAGATTTGGATATCGACAGCTTCAACTATTCATCGTTGGCACCGGGCAACCCGCAAAACGGTTACGCCAACCAAACGCAGAACAACAAGGCCTACGCATTGTTCGGCTCGATCACGTTTGACGTCACCAACGACTTCAATATGCGCACCGGCATGCGTTACACCAACGACAAAAAGGACTTTGTCGCCAACCGGGTGACGGCACCGCCATTTTCACCGCCGTTTATCGGCCGCCTCACCACCAAGACCTCGGCCTCAGACGTGAGCTGGGATGTATCAGGCACCTACAACATGACGAAGGAAACCAATTTTTACGGCCGTGTCGCCAAGGGTTTCCGCGCACCGTCGATTCAGGGCCGGTTATTGTTTGGTGATGCGTTATCGGTTGCCAACTCGGAAAAAGTGACCTCGATCGAAGCTGGTATCAAGACCGATCTCTTTGAAAAACGTGGCCGCCTCTCGGCAAACCTGTTCAGCTACACGGTCAAGGACCAGCAACTCACCGCCGTCGGTGGTGCCGCCAACTTTAACCGCTTGATCAATGCCGCCAAAACCGAAGGCAGCGGCGCTGAGATTGATTTTGAAGCCTATCTTGCGGACAACTTGTTGCTGACCCTGAATGGCAGCATCAACGACACCAAGATCAAGGACGCCAATTTGCGCACGCAAGTCTGCGGCTCCGGTTGTACATTCACCAATCGTGTTGTGGTGCCGGCAGCGGGCTTTAGCCCGGCGATTGTCTCGATCGATGGCAACCCATTGCCGCAGGCACCGAAGTATGTGGCCAACATGACCCTGAAGTATTCGATCCCGATGGCCGGTGGCGAGTTTTTTGTTTATACCGACTGGTCCTATCGCTCGAAGATCAATTTCTTCCTGTATGAAGCCAAGGAATACACCGGCAAGGCGCTCACCGAAGGCGGCCTGCGTCTGGGCTACAAATGGGCGGATGGCAAATATGAAGCCGCCGTTTATGGCCGCAACATTACCAATCAGATTCGTGTGGTCGGCGGTATCGACTTCAACAACCTGACCGGCTTTATCAACGAGCCACGTTTCTGGGGCGCACAATTTAAGGCGAATTTCTAGCCCTGACGCATATCGGCATATCGTTTAGCCACACAGCAACAACAACAATGGCTTCGCGTGCAAATGCGAAGCCATTGTTTTTTGAAGATTAGAATTGATTGCCCGCCATCAAGGTAGACTCGTCAAATGACCACACCCACCCTCGCCTCTTTGCCCTCCGCCCGCGCGGCGTTTAATCCCCTCATTCGTCCATACCTGGTTGTCACCATCGGCCTGACCATGGTGTCGACGATCATCGGTATTCCCATCGCCCTCATCTGGTTTCTTGGTCTCGGGCAATGGTGGGCGCGCCATTATTTTGAACGGCTCGATTGCGAGCTGACCGATAAATCAATCCGCTTTCGCAAAGGCATTCTGGTGCAGGTGGAAAAAACCATTCCGCTGGAAAACATTCAGGATGTAACGTTTATCGAAGGGCCGATCCTCAAACACTTCAACTTGAGCACACTCAAATTTGAAACGGCCGGCTCCAGCCACAATGCCGCGGCAAATATGGAACTCACCGGTGTGATCGGTGCACAGGAATTTCGTAACCAAATTCTGGCCGCGCGTGATTATCTGAAGCAACATGGTAGTGGCAATGCGGCGGCGGCAGCAACGCAGGATTCAACACTCGCCGTGTTGCAGCGTATCGATGCAAAACTTGATGAGATCACCACGCATCTCAAAAACCGCGTTTAGCGCGCAATGCCGGGCGCTGAGACAACAGCCGCTGCCAAACCAACAACCGCAACAACAAACTCGCCTATTGGTGGGCATTTCCAAGCAAAAATGGCTGGAAGCGCCCGTCAATAAACACGTCTCATTTCTGGTGATTTCGCATTTCAATAAAACGGCCGTCATTCCTGCGTAGAGCCTGCCCCAGCGTGGTTAAAGGTGGGGCAGGAATCCAGTCCACTAGTCCACCGTGATACCAATGCGTGACACTGACCTCAGCCCTATCCGTCGCTGGGACGACAACAGTTTGTCGAAGTGCTTAGCGTTGTTCACGTAAAGTGCGTATTGAACTCTTCGCACACGGCGCGCCCTGAATCCGCGCAAGTCTTTTGATCAACCCTTTGGCGTAACCTAAAACGATAACAACAATGTTTGAGTTCTCTCCCGAATCCGGCCTCTGGGGCCTGTTTGCATCCGCCTTCATTTCCGCCACACTGCTGCCGGGCTCGTCGGAAATCGTTTTGGTGGGTTTGCTCACCAAATATCCCGAACTATTGTGGAGCGCGATTGCCGTTGCCACCATCGGTAACACGTGTGGCGGTGTCACGTCATATTGGTTGGGACGTTTGTTTCCCAACAAAGCCGAAGGCAAAGCCATCGAATGGCTCAAGAAATACGGCCTGTGGTCACTGCTGTTCAGCTGGGTTCCGTTGTTCGGCGACGCGCTGTGTGTTGCTGCCGGTTGGATGCGCTTCAACTTCTGGGCTTGTATGGCGCTATTTGCCGTCGGCAAATTGTTTCGTTACTTGTTGGTCGCTGGCGGGTGGACGTGGTTTCTATCGACGATCTGGCCGTGGATGCAGGTGACGTTCGGTTGGTGACGGAAGGACCGCAGCTGACCCATAGCGGCGGTACGGATTTCCCGATAGCGGCGGTTTAACGTTCGAGTTAAGCTGGCGCCAACGGTGTAGCGCGCTGGAGGACACGCGCAAAATTGGGCGAAGCGCCTGCGCTTGGCGGCAAGCGTGACGCGCGGTTGGCGCTCAGCCTGAGCCAAGAGTTAGGCCTCACGGCGCACAAACTCCATGACCCAATTGGTCTCCCAGGTTTCGCCGCCATCGCCTGAGAACGCCTGCTCCCAGATTGGATTGCCCCCAGGATTCTTGTGCCAAGAGAAGCGGACTGTGATTGGCGTTCCATCCAAGGTGTCTTGCGCGAAAAATGTACCATTTGAGCCGGAAAACTTTCCCACGACTGGAACATCGAGACTGTGAGGCGCGCGACGGTCAAGCCACCAGATTGCCCACTCCTGCGAGGATTCATTGAAAGATCGAAACGCGGCGGCTTTAACTTCGCCTTCAGGAAACATCAGGATGTTGTCTTCGACGTTGCCGAAGCCGCCGAGAATTGCCCGCGTGGACGAAGTGCCTTTGAACTCGGTCCAATCTGTACAGCCACTGAGCCGTGAGTTCAGTCGGCGATGGTTAACTCGCCATTCTCCGATCATGAAATCGAAATCAGAGGGCGCTGTTGGTTGCGTGTTTGTTTGCATTTTCGTTGCGCTGTAGGAGTGCCAAATGCACGTTTTGTGAGGTTTAACTTAATTTATGGCGCAGCATCCAGTCCGCATAACTTTTTTGGGCTGACGCACAACTTGCGTGAGAAAAATAGAAAAAATACCTTGGAATCATATCCATGCGAGCGCGGCTGAAGTTATGCAGACCGATAACCGAATCAAGTCTTACGTCAACCTAGACAATACTCGCTGAATTGGACGGCGATTCGGTACCGCCGCTTGTGGCCGGTTTCATCGATTCTACAACGGGGTTGTTTCTTGACCCAAAGCATAGGATTTTCCCGAATGCCGACAATCGTTCGGTCGCAAAAGGTCTTGGGGAGCTCAGATCAAATAGCTGTCGGCTGAATACAATTTGACACTGACCCTTGGTGTTGCCGAAAGCAGTCATATAACGTTCGAGCTAGCCCGACTGCCGAGGCAGGCCATTCGAACGTCCGCGTTGGCTAGCGTACCGACGCATCCTTGTGAAAAGCGCATCGTGACCCTCGTTGCAGTGGCGCGGCGCATCTGGAGCCGGCTTATCACGCAAGTCTTCGCAGTCTGGGCGTCACTGCCATCGCTTCCAAGAGGAAACAAATATCATGATGAATGACGGTATGTGGGGTGTTGGCGCAATGGGTGGATACGGCGGCTACTGGCTGCCGATCTTGGGCTTTGCCGTGGTTGTTGGATTGGTCGTCTGGGTCATCAAACAGAAAAATAAGTAGACGCGGCGCCTGGAAGCCTGGAAGGGTTTAGCCACCGGGGTCGGCGTGGAGCGCGCAATTTTGTGCGCGCGTACAGTCGGCACGATGCTAAAACCAAAGATCCTTGACGCATTTGCCGTCCGACGGTAAGTCTTCCCATTTGTCCAGGCCATCAAAGTGGTCGATGGGCACGTGAGCGATCGGATCAGGTTCGGTCATGCGTAGGTTTACGGCAATTCGCGTACGTCCTTCTTTGTTTGGCTTCAGTGACCGCCAGTGCGTGACGCCACCGCATTTAGGGCAGAAGTTGAAGCTAAGAAGTGAATCGCCTCGGACGTATGCGGTCGTTTGACCTTTGACCCTGATGTTCTCGCCTTCGTATCCGTAGGCCCAAAGTACACCGTACCGACGACACGCGGTGCAATTGCAAGCTGTCGCTGACGCCGGTAGTGCATCCAACTCCCAGCGAGTCGATCCGCAATGACATGATCCTTCAAGCATTAGTGCTCCTTGTTTGTTCGAGGCGGTAGGCGGAATGCGGCCCGCAACCCAAGGGGTCAGAGTCACATGGTTTTTCATTTGATTCGTCGGACCAAAATATGAAATCAGAAAGCACTCGGGAATGTCTGCTTCTGGCTGAAAGGAGCGACGTTGAGCGCCATGTTAGTTGCTCGCTATTTGTTCGCTTCGACATACGAACCAAAACGGTCGAGGATGCTTTGCCAGCCCTGCCGCTGCATTTCAGCAGAATTGGAATCCTCAGCATCGAACGCTTCGACGACTGTGATGCCCGCAGACACTGGCTCTAAAGCAACCGACACGGTACGCCCATCTTCCAGAACATACTCGATTAGCTTTTCGTGCACGATCTTTGTGTATGTTCCTTCAAAATCAAAACCCATGCTCCCGTCTTTGGCTTCCATGCGATAGGCGAATTTTCCGCCAACCCGAAGATCGTTTGTGCTACTCGGGTTGTGCCAGTTATCACTGGCTGCATTCCACTGATTTATGTCTGCTGGTGT
>JANOEV010000387.1:0-4327 GCA_031413695.1 Burkholderiales bacterium | reverse complement strand
CTGACGCAGGCGGCGGCCACTTTTGCACTTGAGCATATCGACACCTTTACCGCCCAGGCCGATGTATTGATCGCCGAACGACGGTCAATGGTGGTGGCGCTTGATGCGCTGTTCGCAAAACACCCCGGCGCCCGGCAGTTTGTGTCGGAGGCGAATTTTATTTTGATCCGTTTGCCGGCCGGCACGGCGCATACCGTTTTCGAAAAACTGCTCACGCAAAAAATTCTAGTTAAAAACACCGGCGCCGGCCACCCGTTGCTTCGCGATACGCTTCGCATTACTATTGGGGCACCGTCTGAGAATTGCGCATTCTTGGATGCCCTTGACAAGGCCATGACATGAACCGCTCCGCCACTGTGACCCGCGACACCAAAGAAACCCAGATTACCGCCACCGTCAATCTGGATGGAACCGGCCGATCCGCGCTCGATTCCGGCGTGCCGTTTCTCGACCATATGCTAGACCAGATTGCCCGCCACGGCCTGATTGATATCGACATCAAGGCCAGCGGCGACACGCACATCGACGATCACCATACGGTCGAGGACGTCGGTATCACGCTCGGCCAGGCATTCACCAAGGCGTTGGGTGACAAGGTCGGCATCCATCGTTATGGCTATGCGTACGTGCCGCTTGACGAAGCGTTGTCGCGGGTGGTGGTTGATCTGTCGGGCCGGCCCGGATTGACCATGAAGGTCGATTTCACGCGCTCGCGTATTGCCGAATTTGATGTTGATCTGTTCACCGAATTTTTTCAGGGGTTTGTGAATCACGCCCTGTGCACACTGCACATTGATAACATCCGCGGTTCCAACGCACACCATCAGGCGGAAACGATATTCAAGGCGTTCGGCCGGGCGTTACGCATGGCGTGTGCGGCTGATGAGCGCGCGGCGGGCATCATGCCTTCGACCAAGGGCTCGCTCTGAACACATTTTTTGTGACGTGTTTGCCACGGTGAATTCGCGACGATGAATTTGCTCAAAGCCGCCATTTCGATTTCGGCGATGACGTTGCTGTCGCGGATTACCGGCTTGGTCAATCTGGTGATCGGTGCAAATCTGTTTGGCGCAGGCGCGGCAATGGATGCGTTTCAGGTGGCATGGCGCATTCCGAATTTTTTGCGGCGGCTGTTTGCCGAAGGCGCATTCAGTCAGGCGTTTGTGCCGATTTTTGCCGAGTACCGCGCCAAACGCGGCGTTGAAGAAACCCGCGTGCTGGCCGACCACGTCGCCAGTATTCTTGGTTTGATCCTGTTTGTGGTGACGCTGGTGGGCGTGGTTGCCGCGCCGTTTCTGGTCTACGCCACCGCCTCTGGATTCCGCGCCGACCCGGATAAATTTAATCTCACCGTACAGATGACGCGGATTGTTTTTCCGTACATTTTTTTTATTTCATTGGTTGCGCTATCGGCGGGCATTCTTAATACGTTTTCCAATTTCAAGACGCCCGCATTCACGCCGGTGTTGCTGAATCTGTGTGCCATTGCCGCCGCGTTGTTTCTCGCGCCGCATGTGAATCCGCCGATTCTCGCGCTGGCATGGGGTGCGCTGGCCGGCGGTGTGGTGCAACTTGCGTTTCAAATTCCGGCATTACGACGCATCGGCATGTTGCCGCGGTTGACCTGGCGCTGGTCAAAAATCAAACAGGCGCGCGCCGACGAAGGGGTCGGACGCATCTTGAAACTGATGCTGCCGGCCACGCTTGGTGTTTCGGTCGCACAGATTTCGATCCTGCTCAACACCCAGATCGCTTCACATCTGGGTGACGGTGCGGTCTCATGGATTTCGTATGCAGACCGGTTGATGGAGTTTCCATCGGCGCTGTTGGGCATTGCCATCGGTACGGTATTGTTGCCATCGCTGGTAAAACACCACGCCAATGCCGACACCTCCGAATACTCAAAGCTGCTCGATTGGGGATTGCGACTAACACTCATGTTGACGCTACCGGCGGCCGTTGGCATCGGTATTTTGGCGACGCCGTTGATTGCCACCATCTTTCAACACGGCAAATTTCTCGCCGACGATGTCTTGATGACGCGCGCGGCGTTGATCGCGTATTCGGTCGGACTGGCGGGCATTGTGCTCATCAAAATTCTGGCACCCGGCTTTTATGCCCGGCAAAATATCAAGACACCGGTCAAGATTGCCATTTTCACGCTTTGTGTCACGCAGCTGTTCAATCTCGCCTTCGTGCCGTTTTTGCAGCACGCCGGACTTGCGTTGGCGACCGGCTTGGGTGCCTGTGTCAACGCCGGGTTGTTGTTCTATTTCATTCGCAAACATAACTTCTACTACCCGCAGCCGGATTGGCTGGTGTTCTTTTTCAAGTTGTTGGTCGCGTTGTATTTCATGGCGGGCGCGTTGTGGTGGATGATGGGCACCGAGACGTCCTGGCTGACCATGGGGGCCTGGGTGCGCGCGGTCAAACTCGGCGGCTTGGTCGTCACCGGCGTGGTGGTGTATTTCGCCAGCCTGTGGTTGATGGGTTTTCGCTTGCGTGAATTTTCACGGCGGGCAACGTAATGCGGCTGTTGCGCTGCATCGCGCCATCCACCAAACCGCTGGCCTTGGCCATCGGTAACTTTGACGGCGTCCATTTGGGCCATCAGGCGATTCTGGCGCGCGCGCGCGATGCCGCCGACCGACTCGGACTTGAAGCGGCAGCGCTGACGTTTGCGCCGCTGCCGCGTGAATTTTTTGCGCGCCTCAATCATGCGCCGGACATCGCGCCGCCGCGGCTGATGAGTGCCAGTGAAAAGCTGGCGGCGTTTTATCGCGCCGGTATCGGGCGGGTGGTCATCCCGCGGTTTGACGCCCATTTTGCCGCGCAATCACCAATCGCATTTCTGGATGCGTTGCGTCTGGCAAACGTTCGCTGGCTGATGGTCGGCGACGATTTTTGTTTTGGTGCAAAACGTGCCGGTGACGTGACATTAATGCGCAGCTATGGCGCGCAGCACGGTATCACGGTTGAAACCATGGCGGACATCGCCGGTGTCGACGGCACACGAATATCGTCGTCTGCCATTCGTGCGTCACTGGCGGCAGGGCGGTTGGAGGCCGCCGGCGCAATGTTGGGACGGCGTTATGCCATGACTGGTCGTGTCACCCACGGCAAAAAACTCGGCCGCACGCTCGGCTTTCCGACTGCAAATGTTGCCCTGACCGGCCGAAAACCGGCGCTTGGCGGGGTGTTTGCGGTACAATGTCGGCTTGTAACTCGCGGACTCGAGGGAGTGGCGGGAGAGGCTGGTCTGATCCTCAATGGGGTCGCCAATCTTGGTACCAACCCGGTGGTTTCATCAGAAAACCGCCCGCATTTGGAAGTCTTCCTCTTCGATTATTCAAGCGATCTGTATGGCAAACGCCTGCAGGTCACCTTTATCGAAAAAATCCGCGACGAACAAAAATTTGCGAGCCTCAACGCGCTTGTTGTGCACATGCATGATGATGCCGCGAAGGCCCGGGAAATCTTGTCAAGGATGAATGCCGATGGACGCGCCAACTGACGTAAAAAAGCAGGACTACAAAACCACCCTCAACCTGCCGGATACGCCGTTTCCGATGCGGGGCGATCTCGCCAAACGCGAGCCGGGCTGGGTCAAACATTGGCAGGACAGCAAGCGCTACGAAAACATTCGTCAGGCCAGCAAGGGTCGTCCTAAATTTAGCCTGCACGACGGCCCACCCTACGCCAACGCGGCGATTCATATCGGCCACGCCGTCAACAAGGTGCTGAAGGACATCGTGGTGAAGTCCAAGCAGATGTCGGGCTTCGACGCGGTGTATGTACCGGGTTGGGATTGCCACGGCATGCCAATCGAAATTTTTGTCGAGAAGCAGCACGGCAAAAATCTGCCGGTCGAAAAACTCATGGGCTTTGCCCGCGAACACGCCGAATCACAGATCGAATTGCAGAAGGCCGATTTTGTCCGGCTCGGCGTGCTCGGTGATTGGGACCATCCGTACAAAACGATGAACTTTGCGACCGAGGCTGCGGAGATTCGCACCCTCGGCACGTTGTTCGACCGTGGTTATGTCTATCGCGGCTTGAAGCCGGTCAACTGGTGTTTTGACTGTCAATCGGCGCTCGCTGAAGCGGAAGTCGAGTACGAAGACAAAACGTCGATCACCATTGATGTGGGATTTCAGTTGCAAGACGGTGAACGCGACAAACTCGCGCACGCGTTTGGCTTGGCGGCGCTGCCCGCGGGCTCTGTATATGCGGTGATCTGGACCACCACGCCGTGGACGATTCCGGCCAATCAGGCGTTAAACATCCACCCGGAATTTGACTACGCGCTGGTTGCAACAACACGGGG
>JANOEV010000386.1:0-3094 GCA_031413695.1 Burkholderiales bacterium | reverse complement strand
CACGGATGCCCGTGTTTACCGGCATCGAGTTCGATCATTTCCGTCAACGATTCCGAATTGGTACGCGCCGAAATCACCATCCCCGCGGCTTCAAGTCGCGGCACGTAGTGGTTGTTGACCTCATAGCGGTGACGATGGCGTTCGCTGACGGTGGTGTTTTGGTAGATCTTGAACGCCAGTGTGTCGGGGCGGACCGTACACGGCTGCGCACCCAAACGCATGGTACCGCCCATTCTGGAGCTGGCGTCGCGACGCTCGATCTGACCGTCGTGGTTCTGCCATTCAGTGATCAGGGCAACGACCGGATGCGGCGTGTCCGTGTCAAACTCAGTCGAGTTGGCACCCGCCAGACCCACCACATTGCGCGCAAATTCAATGGTGGCGATCTGCATGCCCAGGCAAATACCAAGATAAGGAATCTTGTTTTCACGGGCGAATTTCACCGCCGAGATTTTTCCTTCCGTGCCGCGCTTGCCAAAGCCGCCCGGTACCAGTACCGCATCCATACGCGCCAGCTGATCAATGCCGCCTTTTTCCAGATCCTCTGAATCAAGATAGTGGATGTTGACCCGCGTGCGGGTTTGAATGCCGGCATGGATCAGCGCTTCGGACAGTGATTTGTAAGAGTCAGCCAGATCAACATACTTGCCGACCATGGCCAGATCGATCTCCGCCGTCGGATTTTCCAGCGCATCAACGATGTTTTCCCATTTGGTGAGATCGGCGGGGTTTGGCGTCAGGTGGAGTTTACGGCAGACAATTTCGTCGAGCCCCTGCTTGTGCAGCATTTTGGGGATCTTGTAAATCGAGGTTGCGTCATAACAGGAAATCACCGAGCCTTTGTCGACGTTGGTAAACAACGCGATTTTGCGCCGCTCTTCTTCCGGCAGCGGCCGGTCGCTGCGGCACATGACGACGTCCGGTTGGATACCAATTTGGCGGAGCTCCTTGACGCTGTGTTGGGTCGGCTTGGTCTTGATTTCGCCGACGGTGGGCAAATACGGCACCAGCGTCAAATGGATGTAGCAAGTATTATCGCGGCCATGCTCGACACCCATCTGCCGAATGGCTTCCAAAAACGGCAGCGACTCGATATCACCAACCGTGCCACCAATTTCGATGATGCCGACATCGGCATCAGCGGTGCCGGCCATGATTGACGATTTGATCTCGTCGGTGATATGCGGGATGACCTGCACGGTCGCACCAAGATAGTCACCACGCCGCTCTTTGTTGATGACCCGTTCGTAGATCTGGCCGGTCGTAAAATTATTGGCCTTCTTCATTTTGGTCGACACAAAGCGCTCATAGTGACCGAGGTCAAGATCAGTTTCGGCACCGTCGTCTGTGACAAACACCTCGCCGTGTTGGAAAGGCGACATGGTGCCCGGATCGACGTTGATGTACGGATCGAGTTTCATCATCGAAACTTTGATACCGCGGGATTCCAGAATGGCGGCCAGAGAGGCGGCGGCGATGCCCTTCCCTAGTGAGGAAACCACACCGCCCGTGACGAATATGTATTGTGTCATGGTCAAGCTCCCGGGAAGGGATGCGTTGGAAATTGAGATTATACCGCATCGGCCCGCTGTTTATCGGTTAGACCTGATGGATCGCCTGCCTTCAAACGGCCGGGACGCCGGCAATCGAGACGAAGCAAGGTGCCAAAAACGCCGACGCATTTATGCGCCAATGGCAATGCTGTGGAATACTTATTGCATGAAGTTCGGAACCCGGCCCGTCCGCAGCCTTGTCGCGGATCAACAACACCGTCATATCAACATTGTCGACCAGACAATGTTACCGTTCGCGCTTGAAATGCGCACGCTGTCGAGTTGGCAGGATGTCGCCGAGGCAATCCGCGCAATGCGGGTGCGCGGCGCGCCGTTGATTGGTGTGGCGGCTGCCTATGGTATGGCGATGGCGATGGCCGAGGATGCCACCGACGATGCCCTTGCGCGCGCCGGCGCCGGGCTGTTGGCGACGAGACCAACAGCAGTCAACCTGGCATGGGCGCTCAAGCGTGTTGTTCAACGTCTGGACAGCCTCGAACCACCGGAACGCGCCGATACCGCATGGTCCGAAGCCACAATGATTGCGGAAGAGGATGTTGCGACCAATCACGCCATCGGCATCCGCGGTTTGGAAATACTCAAAAAGCTGCACCAGCAACAACGCCGCACGATCGACATTCTTACCCATTGCAACGCCGGCCGTATGGCGTGTGTGGAATGGGGCACGGCCACATCGGCGATTTATCAAGCACATCAGGCCGGCCTGCCGGTGCACGTTTGGGTTGAAGAAACGCGTCCGCGCAACCAGGGTTTGATCACCCAATGGGAACTCGAAGACGCAGGTGTGCCGCACACCTATTTGACCGACAATGCCGGCGGACATCTCATGCAACAGGGCAAAGTTGATGCGGTGTTTGTCGGCGCAGACCGTATTACCCGTCGTGGCGACGTTGCCAACAAGATCGGCACATATTTAAAGGCGCTCGCCGCCCGCGACAACAACATCCCCTTCTATGTCGCGGCACCCACATCAACCATCGACTGGGCGATTAATGACGGGCTGGCGGAAATCGACATTGAAGAGCGCGGTGGCGCCGAAGTGCGGACGCTGCGCGGACTCGACCGCAAACGCATGCTGTGTGATTTTCGGATACTCGACGATGATGTCGCCGTCAGTAATCCGGGCTTTGACATCACACCCGCAAGATTGGTAACCGCCATCATTACCGAACGTGGCGTCTTCAGCCCTGACAAACTTTCATAATCTTGAGCACATGACATTTCTGAATCTCAACCACCAGCCGGACAAGGCTTTGCGCCACGAAGTCATCACGACCGCGCTAAAAATGAATGCGTTGGGCATTAACCATGGCAAGGCCGGCAACGTCAGTGCGCGGACGGACACGGGATATCTCATCACCCCGACCGGCATTCATTACGACAAACTTAAGCCGGAAGATATTGTTGCGATGGCGTTGGACAATAGTCCCGATGGCACCTACGAAGGCGCGATCTTGCCGTCATCGGAATGGCGTTTTCATCGTGATATCTATGCTGCACGGCCGGATGTAACCGATAAT
>JANOEV010000385.1:0-6363 GCA_031413695.1 Burkholderiales bacterium | reverse complement strand
TGGCATCATAGCCTGCGAGGTAGCTAAAGAAGTTCTTAGCTCCCTGAAGTACAAGACCCCAACGAGGAATCTCTACCTCAGTACCATCCTGACGAGTGAACTTGCTGTACTCGATCTCCCACCCGACGATCTCCTTGCCGGACTTGACGGCCTTCAATTCTACTGCGAGAGCAGCAAAACGATCAGTGGCCTTATGACCAATTACATCACAAAGCTCACACTTTCCGCCACTGGACTCAACCATTGTGGGGTCTTTCTTACAGAGGAAGCTTTCCCATCTGATCTTCTTTTCCTTCGTGTCATCAGGAATCTGTACCATCTGATGAATCTTGATCTTCGGGACTTCCTCAATCGGGGTGATGAACGCTACGGTTCTAGCATCCCCTTCCTTCCAGTAGATGTTCGGGGTAAACTTGCGTGAACCCTTCGCGTCTGCTGATTCCTTGATTAGTGCTGAACCCTTCTTGAACTCTGCCATATCATTCTCTCCTTTTGGATGGACTTATGTTTCCTATGGGTAATTATACCACATATCTTTACACTATGCAAATATATCACTTACAATTAGACTGCCTCAACTACCTCGGCAGTATCTTTGGCGAGCTTGAGAGCTACGTCTAGTTCTTCTAGCTCTTGGGGAGTGAAATCTGTGACAGAATTCTTGCCTACCTTCTGTCTAAAATCCTGTAGTGCCTTTTCCTCAGCACCATGGAGAACTTCAAAAGTTCCCTCTCCCTTTGTGTACTTTTTCATGGCCATTGTGTTCTAACCTCCATATATTATACCGTAGTTCTAGCCCGTAAATCAGCTACCGTCGAGAGCTTATATATGGGCCACAAAGCTGCTGAATAAGCCATTTCAAGGTGCTTGTTAATGTCATCTAGACCGATGTTTGCAGCGTCAGATTTCTCGCCCTTTACCACCGGGACGATGAACACACGATTGAACTTACTCATGCTCTCAATAGCCCTTTCTGCGTTCTCAAACCCTGCCTTGTCATTGTCCGGCCAGAAGTAAACCTTGGGAACAGCAAGCAAGAGCATCCCTTGCTCACGACTAAACTGCCCGAAGGTAGCTACAACATTTTCGAACCCTAGTGACTTGAGATAGAGGGCTGTAAACGGACTCTCAACCACGATCACAGAATCACAGGTGCCAAGCGCCATGAATTCCTTGAACTTGTCGTAGTTGTAAAGAGTATTGTTCTTAGGGAACCCAGGAGTGTTCTTGTACTTAGCAACCTTCTTCCCAGGCTGGTTACACAGCGCGTCCTGACAATGGTAAACTCCATCTTCGACAAGCAAGTGACGACATTGCCAACCAACGAGCTTCCCCATGAAGAAATGAGGGATGATGATGCCATAGTGATCTGCATCAAATCCTACCTGCATATCCACGATGACTTCCTTGGTGATTCCACGCTCATAGAGGTAGGGGTGAATCTTCCTGTATTGGAACAAGGCTTCAGGGCTGTAATCAGGAGTAAGCTCCTTCTCTTCCATCGGATGCATAATAGCATTTACCTTGGCCAGAAGATCACTCTTCTCAGAAGGCTGGAATGTTGCATGTTCTTCCATTACCTCAACTGCACCCTGTTCGGTCTTACCAGTTAGGATCTGGATCAGGTCTACTGCGCTACCACCGCCACAAACGAAGCAATTGTACTTCAGATTAGTGTCATCGAATCCGAACGAGGGGTTAGCATCACCGTTGCGGTGGTTCCCTAGCCAGTTGGGGCAATGGCACATAATCCAACCCTTCTCGCGGTGCGAGATATCGACTCCTAGATCCTCTAGAAGCGTCTCGACGTTCACCCGCCCCTTAAGGTAGGAGATGTCAATCTCTGGTCGTAGTGATCCTCTCTCAAAATCCATCAGCTATCTCTCTCAATAGTTTGCAATAATGATTCTTTTAGTCTAGCACTCTCAGTGATATTCCACTCTTTCAGTTGTTGCAGAGTATGTTGTTCACAACGAGGAAATCTCCACCCATCTCCACTCTTTACTTGGACGGGACACCGATCAACCTCGCATAGATCAATCAAAGTAGCCATTATTGCTTCTCATTCAGTAGACTGATTTCAGTATGGCTTCTAAACTCTGAGAACATGTACCAAGCTGTCTTGTCCGTGTTCCTTGAGTCTAGGATACCAAACTCTGTCTGTTGGTTGTCTCGTAGATCCTTGTTGCTAAATAGACCGAAGAGGATATCAGCGGATTGCGGGATCATATCCGTAAGTCCTACCTTGCCTGCATTGAAATCTCCAATCTCTTCCATGGTGTCACCACCACGGTTGAACTGAGCTTCAACATAGATCGGGCGCTCCTGTCCTGGTCTGGTAGCTGCTCGCTTTAGATCGACTGCTACCTCTGCGTACTCGCTATGGTCGTTGGGGTAGAATTCCTTAGTTCCCTTGATGTACTTAAACTGAGAGATCAGTAGAGATTCCGCCCCGACCTTATCAGCCTTGAGCATTAGCTGGCTAACTGAGCGTTCATCAAGTCCAGGCATCTCAAACCAATACTCCCCACTCATAGCATTGAATTTCTCCCATGCCTCACCGATTAGTTTGTAGTCCGCTGGCATAAGATCGCCTCTTTGCATTCTGTCCCATGACAGACCACTGATGATACACGAAATTCGTGCCTGAATCTCCTTGCGGGTCAGTTCCAGTGTTGCAAGGAATGGCTTACTTCCTAACTTAGCCTGCTCAACGAATGACTCTAGCAGAAACCATGTTTTCTGTCTCTTAGGACGGGCCATAAGGTAACCTACGTTCCCAGGCTTCAATCCACCTGTAAAGGAGTCAACCTCATGGAAGCCAAAACTTACGCCCTGATGCATCCCTGCGATAATGTCCTCTTGTAGCTCCTTGATGAACATGATGTGGTCGCCACGCTGAACGATGCCACTGGTGCTAAGCGACTTGCGCTCAAGATCCATTACCTTGTCTCTCAGGTAACCCATAGCTGAGGCTGGATCCTCCACTCTACTAGCTAGCTCCGTGGTTAGTTCTTCAACCTTATTGCGCTGGTACCTTGTTCGTAGCGTATCGACAACCCACTCGATAGCCGTGATGGGATCTTCGAATTCCCACTTTGGAAACTCTGTTTGAACTACCGCCTTGACAGGTACCTTGCCACTTGTGTTAAAGTGGCCTGCAACGAACTGATACATAGCTTTGATGCGAGGGTTGTAGAGTAGCTCCATTGCAACTCCATCCTTAAGGATGAATTCAACAGACTTCTCAACTGTAAGATGGTTCGCAAATTCCTTCTCTGCGTCTACCATAGTTGGTACTCTGGTCTGTTCTTCTAGCATATCGGCATCTTATCCCCGCGCTCTGAGCGCTCAATGGTTCGTTGTCGAATCTCTTTCCTGCGCTTATCTGACCCCACAAATCCAACCCTTTCGTTCTTTGCTGACAATAGTGAATAGACCTTACCGAATTCCTTTTCCTCTTCGTATGAGGTCATGTTAGTGGTGATAAGAGTAGGCATGAGATTCGATGTTCGGAATCTTACGATGCTATCGAAGCCATTAGCAAGGAATCCACTCGCATTTCGTCCATCTGTGCGTAGCTCGTCAATACCCAACACTCTTGCTGATCTCACTCGATCCACGATGATCGCTTTAGCGCTTTCATCATGCCAAGAACTGCCCCATAGATTAATCAGTTCCTCAAATGTCGTGAAGTAAACTGACTCTCCTTGCTTAACAAGCTCTTTGAGGATGGTGGTCATAGCGAAGGTCTTTCCTGTTCCTAGATCCCCACTGAATGTCAGACCTATTCCATAATCGTACTTGCTCTTAAAGTTGTCGATATAGTCGTGGACAATTGGCACCACTACCTCAGCATCCTCACCGATGAAATCCTTGAGGCAAATGTTCTGATACTCTCGACCAATATTGGCGTTAAAGTAGTGCTTCTGCAAGAGCTTCTGATATGCACAGTTACAGGCGTAAGTTTCTCCGTCTAGATGGTAGCGTTCTTGCCCATCGCAAGTCGGGCACCGATCAGAGAGAGGGAAATTCTTAGCAATCCTGTCCAAATCGTCGTCACTGATCTTGCCAGTTAGATTTATCCTTACTTGCTCTGGGGTGAGTTCCACATATCCTCCACAATCTTGACGGGATCAAAACCTGCTGTAATTTCGACGTGATCAATTTCTAGATCTTCAAGGGTGGCAGCAATTGCCTCCTCTAAGTGTATCAGAAAATCATCCTCTTGTAAAGGATTTGTTATGAACACTACTTTGTCTGCCTTAAATGAGTCTCGGACAATCATTGCCAATAGTTCTGCCGTGCGGATCCAAGTCATCAGAGTCTTGTCTGAGGTTGCAGGGCTATTTGCATACCTTACCGTTCTGGCAAGCGCATAACAATAGTTGTCAAGAACTGTACCAGTGAACACAGCATCGTCGTACCTCTCCATCTCCGTTTGACGAAGCAGCGCTAACGAGAGTTCTGTTCTATAGTCTGCGATATCTCCCATCGCAAACCGATCCAGGGTTTCAAAGTCCTGCGGATTCCCGATTGGGAACAGTTCTTCAAGGTTAAATTTCTGTCTCAGACTCTTGGCTAAATCCGTCTTGTTGCTGTCCGGCGAGCCAACTATCACGATCCGCATATCTACTGCTCCTCTTTTCAAGTTCCATATTAGCGACTTTTAGATTTTCATTCTCTTCCCAGAGTTCCGCATTCTCGTCGCGGAGTGCATCAAGTTCCTCTTGTAGCTGCTGCGCTGTCTTTTCATTTACGTTAACAGTCTGGAATTGAGGAGCCTGTTCGAACATGCCCTTGTTTGCCTCTCGATACATCCTATCAACTCGATCCTTAGCGAATGCGCTAAGAGCGCCATAGTGAGTGTCGTAGATTGCTGTTGAGATATCATCCTTCGTCGTCGTCATTCTTCTTCACCACCTTAGATAGAATTTTAACAGACGGCTCTCTAACCTTCATATGCCTCTCTAAGATAGAGAGTAATTCCGGTTCCTCTGTAAGCGCCTCTGTGAACCTTTCTTCATCTACAATTTGATGAGTAACGTCCTTGGAAATCGCATCCCACAGATCAGGACGTTCCTTCTTAAGAGTCTCCCAATCAATCTCCGGGCCGTACTCTACTACGCTCTTGGTTACGACCACCGTATCAGTTGTAACTGCTTGTCCCATTAGCTTAGGACTCTTCTTCATTACGAACGTTGTCTTATGTTCTGCGATGTTCTTTTCGATATGCTCAATATCCCACCCTGGGAAACGAGTGTCACAAAATTCTTCATAGCCCATATCTGTTTTATCAAAGAATACATCGGGCACATCAACTGTACGAATCGGCAACAGGTAATCCCGTCCTCTGAATTCATCCTCAACCAAATCAAAGAATTCCTGTTTGTTGGAATTCTTCTGACCTTCTAGCTCCTTAATTTCCTTAGTTGTTGAGGCAATCTCATCAGCAAGATACCTTAGACGTTCTTCTCTGGTCAATTTATCTCCGGTTCAAGATCGTAAGTTACGACTTCTCTCCCACAGTTAGGGCAGACAAGGATCGGATCGCTAAAGACCAAAGACTGATCCTTTCTAGTATCCATCCATGTGCAGCGCGACTCTTCGACAAGAGTAACATGCCAGCATTTCCCGTTATGTTGAAATCCTTTGCATGAGCAAAAGGCGTCGTTCAGCAATGTTCTTGGAACAGCGTGATGAGTTACGTTGGCCTCAGTTGACGAGGGAGCAGCGAAATCATACGGTAGTATCAAGGATTCACAAAGCCTAATTTCCATTCTTTTCACTTAACCTATTCGCCTTGCGTAAGATGTACCATTCTCTTGAACTGGTATGCGTCTTGGTGAAATAGGGATGGTGGCGCTGTCGATACCTTCGCTGTCTGCGAGGGCCAGCCTCATGCTCAAGGTAGAACGTCTCTACTTTGCCAGCTTCATCTGCAATCTGATACACAAGATCAGGATCGTGACTGGCCTTCTTTGTGGAGAAGGTGCCCGGAATTCTGTCCATACTTTAACCTCAACTTTGGGGAGGTTTCCCTCCCCATAATAGTTTCCTTACATATTATACACTACTTCAGCCTAAACCGCAACCTTTTCTGTCGCCCAGATTAGAGGTACATCACAGACCCCACCTGGACAGTCGAGAGCCATGAACTCATCCACGGTCATCTCATCTACAATGTCCTGACGATGCTCTGCAATTGTACTCAACCACTCTTCGCGCATTACAGGCTGGATCGGTTCGTTCTCTCTTGAACCGTACCTGTAAACTGTCGTTCCCTTGAGTCTGGGGAGGTACTTGAGCCATACGTCACCAAACTCATCCTTCGGGAAGTCCTTAGCGAGATTGATAGTCTTG
>JANOEV010000384.1:0-6292 GCA_031413695.1 Burkholderiales bacterium | reverse complement strand
AGCGTGGGTGCTGCTCGGCGGGCTGTTGGCGGCACCGGTGTTTGCCTCCAGCGTGATCGCCATGCCCATGCTGCTGGATCGCAACGTCGTCGTCCTGACTGCCGTGCTGACCAGCTGGCGGGTGGTGATCACCAATCCGCTGCCGATGGCGGCTTGGGCGGGTGTGTTGATGCTGCTGACCACGCTCGGCATGGTCTCTGCGATGCTGGGGCTGATCGTGCTGATGCCGCTGCTTGGCCACGCCAGCTGGCACGCTTACCGCGATCTGGTGCGGGACACCGACTGATGCCATTCGGCATAACCGAAGCCCAATTTGCGCAGTTCGGCCTGACTTTCGGGCTGGGTGCGTTCATGTTGTTCATGTTGTACATGCTGTTTATCATCTACAACCTTGCACGCGAATCCAAGGCCGGCCGGCTCGGCACCTTTGTTTTGTTTCTGGTGCTGGCTTTTGGCATGATCGGTTTTGTCGCCAAGGGCGTCATCAAGATGACGATGGGCATTCAATAACAATGTGGCATGGGTGGCCGCCGCCCGACAGCGGGCCGGGCGACCTTAACGGGCTTCCGGCGAATGTGCGTCACGCACCGACGCTTCCAATTCGGTAAACGCATCCTGGACGTAGTCACCGAGGCTGTGCAGATTCGGCAGCTCGTCGGTGGCGATCAAACCGAAAAATAATTCACCCGCATAACTGAACAAGGTGATGTTGACAAGGTTGCTTGGTGGCAACGTGCTGATTGGGTGCATTTCCTCGACCTTCGCCCCGCGGATATACAAGTGATGTTTGGGTCCCGGTACGTTTGACACCAATGTGTTGCCCATCGGTGGCATCGTGTTTCCGAGCTTGAGCAACTCGGCGATTTGCGCGACCAGCCCGGTGATGATGGTGTATGACTCGATCGCCTCGGGCGCCACACTGTCGATCATGCTACGCACGTTGCGCAACGAAAAGCCGATATTGCGCAGTCTCACGTACGGGTCATCCGTCGGCGGTGACAGCTCGACCAGAATGATGCCGATCTTGTTGCCCGCGCTCTTGTCACCTTCTTTGCGCAGACTGACCGGCATCTGGATGATGATCGGTTGTGCCAGCGTCACGCCCTGGTCATCCAAATAGCGGCGTAATGCCGCATCGAGGCAGGTCAAGGCAACGTGATTAACCGTGGAGCGGGTACGTTTTCGAATCTGCTCAATGCGCGCCATTGACACGCCGGCGGTGGTGAATTGCCGCCCCGCCGTCACCTGACCGGTCAGCGGCGTTTTTGCACTCGATACAAACGGCAGCGCAATCGCATTTTTGGTCAGCTTGACGCTTTCGAGTACCAGCATGGTCGCAAGGCGGCCGATGCCCAGAAAGCGCCGGCTGGTGCCGATCACTTCCTGCCAGACCGATTGCATCATTTCCTTTTCGCGTTTTTTGCGCACGCCGCCATAGCCGCTGTGTTTGCGTGTCCAGATCGGCGTCAGCTTCACCTGCCGCACCGATTGCGCCATCGCCTCGGCGGTCCATCGCGCCATGGTCACCCCGTCGGCGCAGGCGTGATGCATTTTTTGGTAAAGGGCAAAGCGCCCGTCGCCGAGTCCGTCGATGACATGGATTTCCCACAACGGACGCGACCGGTCGAGCATCGGTGTATGCAGCTTCGCGACAAAATCGTACAACGCCGTGCGGTTTTGTTTACCCTTGGCGAGCTTGTGATAAAAAATATGCTGACTGAGATCCACCGCATCAGCGTCCTGCCAATGCGGCATCGGCGTCAGCGAAAAATTAATGATGCGGTTAAACGGCGCCTGCACATCCGTGAAGGTCAGATAGTCACGGTACAAATTGCGCGCAAAAGCGACGGTCGATTTCGCCGGTCGTTTGCACACCAGCAAACTCGCCACGTGTTTCGGGCTCGCCTCGGTCTCGGCGATAAAAAACCCCAGATCAAGCAATGAAAGATTGTTCATGACGCTCCGAAAAAGACCTGCTGGACAGAAACCTCATTTGGTTCGTGCTGCGCAAAACAATCACTTCATGCCGATTGCCCCGGCGGCAGGCCAATCCGTATCACCAATTCGCTTGAGGGTCATTTCAAAAAAACGCACCGGCTCTTTTCCCGGCAGAATCCGATCACCAGTCTCCTGCCAGACGCCGCCTTTGATACTTGCCGTGTAGCGAAGAATCATCGGCCCGGCTGGAATATCCCAGCTGAATCCATCCGCAAGTGGGGTCAGCACAAACAGGCCGGCGTTGCCCATGGCATGGGAGCGTAATTGGTAGATGCCGGTTGCCGGGTCGAACGAAATTGTGCCGAACGAATTAAACGCCAGCCTGCCATCGGCATAATATCCTCGACCTTCAATGACCTTGACCGAGCCATCCAGAAACGGCCCGATACGTTCGGTTTGGGTGATGACATCTTTTTCACCGGTCGGCCTGGTACTCGTGGCGGGGCCGCGCCACACACCATCCATAAAGGCCAGCTTTTGCATGGCCTGTTGTTGCGACGCGATCAGTTTTGCCGGGTCCGGTCGCTGTTGCGCGATCGCCGTCTGGCAAATGCCAAAAACAACCAGTGCTGACACCAATCTGTACGCGTAAATATTCATGTCGGTTGCTCCGATCGTGCGAATTGCACGCTGTCTTGGCATATTAGCAGCCATCGTGCTGACCCGCAGGGAAGGCGCTCTGCCCGTGATGCCTAATAGGCACCCATGTAATCACGCTTGCCAACATCCAGACCGTTGTGTCGAAGGATCGCATAGGTGGTGGTGACGTGAAAAAAGAACTGCGGCAATGCGTAGTTCAACAAATACGCCTGACCGGTAAATTTGCGCTCCTTTGGTGTGCCGGGTCGCAGGACGATCTCACGCCCTTCCTGGCCGTCAATTTTTGCCGCCGGAATGGACTCGAGGAACGTCAGGGTCGAGGCGATCAGCGTCTGCAGGTCGGCAAACGTTTGTTGATTGGCCTCAACCACCGGCACATCCATGCCCGCCAAACGTGCTGACACCCCGCGCGCAAAATCTGCGGCGATCTGCACCTGCTGAATCAATGCGAACATATCCGGGTAAAGCCGCGCCTGCAGCAATGCGGCAGGCTCAATTTTTTTCGCCACGGCGTGTGCATCGGCCTTGGTTAACACTGCCCCCATGCTGGTCAGCATTTGTTTGAAAACCGGCACCGATGCGGCGTAGAGGGAGATGGTCATGGTGATTCCTTTGGCAAAAACGTCGCTTCACCGGCAAACAACCGGCCGCGAATGCGCAGGCCGTCGGTAGCGAGGTTCGCCTAATGTACCAGTTCGCCGCCAAAAACCACAAACCGGCTGCGGCCGAGATGTTTCGCCTCGTAAAGCGCGTGATCGGCGCGACCAATCATGTGTTCGGCGGTACTGGCCTGATCGGCAAGCAAGGTCACGATCCCCATACTTAACGTAACGTTCGGTGCGACGATCGAGTGCGCATGCGGAACGGCCAATGCCTCAACGTGCTCCATCGCCGCCCGGGCAACCGCGATCGCTCCGTCCGGCGAGGTCTCCGGCAGTACCAGCGCAAACTCCTCGCCGCCGTATCTGGCCGCCAAATCACCCGGCCGTTGCGTTGCCCGGCAAAGCGCTTGTGCAACCTTCCGCAGACAGTCGTCGCCGGCCTGGTGACCATAGGTGTCGTTAAACAGTTTGAAATAGTCGATGTCCGCCAGAATCAGCGATAGCGGGCTACCTGTCCGGATTGCACGCTGTAGTTCACCCTGCAATGCGTTATCGAATGCACGACGATTATTGATCCCGGTGAGACTATCGAGCCGTGACAATTTTTCGAGTTCTGCATTTGCTTTGGCGAGTTGGCCCGACAGTTCGAGCGACTTGCGGCGCATGGCTTCGAGCCGCGACAGTGCACGAATCTTGGCATTGAGCACCACAAAGCTGACCGGCTTGACCAGATAATCGTCACCGCCCGCTTCGATGGCACGATCCAGATCCTGGTCCTCTTCCATCGAGCTCAGGAAAATGATCGGCGTCCAGTCGTCCTGATTGAGTTTGCGCATGGCGCGTGCCGCCTCGTAGCCATCCATTACCGGCATCGAAACATCAATCATCACCAAATCTGGTCTGGTCTGTTGGTAAATGGCCAGCGCCTGCTCGCCGTTTTCGGCCTCGACAATGGAGTGCCCCATGCGCTTGATCAGCTGGCACATGCCCGCGCGTATGGTTCGCGAATCGTCGACAACCAGAATGTTCATGGGTATTTTCTGTTCTTGTATGGAACACGCGGTTCCAGTGCGCTTGTCGCGTTACACATGCAATACAACTGGTTGGCAGATTACTTGATTCGCCAACCGTTCAAACCAGGAAATGACCGCAAAAACACCGCCATTTCTGCGCCTATTGCATTCCGCGCCGGTTAACCCAGCAATTGGTAGGTTCCGCCGCGTTTGAGTGCCTGCTGATAGGCCGGCCGGGCGTGAATACGCTGCAAAAAATCCATCAATTTGGGGTAGTTCGCCGCCAGCCCGCCACGTGCGGCGGCGGCCTCCAGCGGAAAACTCATCTGTATGTCGGCTGCGGTGAAGGTATCGCCGGCAAACCAACCGGTTTTGGCCACCTCGGTCTCCATATAGTCGAGCTGCTGCTTGATCTCGGGGTTGATGAATGAACTCTTGACCGCAGCCGATATTTTTTTCGCGATCGGCCGCACAAAAAACGGCATCGGTCCGGTCTCGACACGGTTGAAGACCAGCTTCATCAACAGCGGCGTCATGGCGGAGCCTTCGGCAAAGTGCAGCCAGTAGGTGAACCGCAACCGCGCCGTCGTGCGTGCCGCTGGCGTCAGCCGTCCGGCACCATATTGTTCCAGCAAATATTCGATAATTGCGCCCGACTCGGCAACCGTCACATCACCGTCGGTAATCACCGGCGACTTGCCAAGCGGATGGATGGCCCGCAACGACGCCGGCGCGCGCATGTTGGTCTTGTCACGCTCGTAACGCTTGATTTCGTATTCAAGCCCGAGCTCCTCGAGCAGCCACAGGATGCGTTGTGAGCGTGAGTTATTGAGATGGTGGACAGTAATCATGGTTGGTCAGCCTAAAAGGGGGAATGCCGGCGCGGAAGGAGCGTTAAATACAGCGGCTATTTATTTACCAAGTGTTGTCGGATCCAGTCGGCCAGTGCGGCTTCATTACATTCACCGGATGCGACAGCGAGCATGGTTACAACACAATCAACGTCATTTGCGGTCAGATCAAAACCGTTCAACGACAAAAACAATTCCAGCGCAACAAATGCGGTACGTTTGTTTCCGTCAACAAAGGGATGATTTTTTGCAATCGCAACCGTGTAGGATGCGGCAAGCGCCGCCGCGTCTGGCCTTTCATAAGTGGCTAAATTAACCGGTCGTGCAAGCGCCGACGCAAGCAAGGCGTCATCTCTTAGCCCTGCAGCGCCACCATGCTCGGCAAGCTGTTCATCATGAATGGCGATGATTGCACGTGGGTCAATCCAAACCCATTTTTTCACTTCGCCAGCTCACGCAATACCGCGCGGCGTTTTTTCATGATGCTGCGCGCCGCCTCCAGTTGTGATTCAAATGCCGGGTCGTTGGGCGAAAGCGTCAAACCATCCGGATTCTCAGTCAGAAAAACCGTGTCGCCTTTTTCCAGCTTCAGGCGTGCCAGCACCTCCTTGGGCAGGATGACGCCAACCGAATTACCGATTTGGGTGAGTTTGAGTGCCGACATACGCGCCTCCGAAAAGTGTCGATGTTATTACGAAAGTTATAATATCAAGTCAAATGCGTAAAGGCAAAACCCATTATTTGGCGGGCATTTTCAGACAATTATGGCTGGAAATGCCCTACTAGCAGGGACTTACCTCGCTGGGATCGCGATCGGCGCAACCAGCGCGCCTTCAATTGCATGGCGCTTTAACGCCGCGGCGACAAAGCCCGATGCCTTCATCTCTTCAACAAACCTGTGCAGGTAGGCAGCACCTTCGGCACGCCCTTTGGGGATTGCCATGGCCTGGTCAATCGTCATAAAACGACCATCGAGCAATCGTAAACCCGGCAGACGTTTGGCGTCGGCCTCGAGTTGTTGTTTGACACCGGCCGCGACCTCAAGCTTGTCTGCCACCATCATGTCGGTGACGGTTGGCGAGGTTGGTGCGCGCACAATCACGGCTTTTTTAAACGCCCGCGTCAGATAAAGATCGTAAGCACTGCCCCGCCCGACCACCACCCGCACGCCGTCACTGTCGACATCTTCATTTTTTTTGATCGGCGAATCCCGGTTCACCAGATAAGC
>JANOEV010000383.1:0-10892 GCA_031413695.1 Burkholderiales bacterium | reverse complement strand
GGACCTGCGCGCTGCCCCAGCCGAAAACGGAGTGGCGCAGTGCCCATAGGCGCAACGGCTCCAGTTCCAGCCCCGTCAAATCATGAAAATCCTGCGCCATCATGATTTCAGTTAGATTTGACCGCTGGATTTGGGCATTGGCTTCAAGTTCGTCCAGAAACCCGATCGTTTCAACCGCTTCCGGGGTCGTCGTCTGGGCAAGTTTGAGCCGCAATGCGGCCGCAGAACGATCAATATTGTCCTGCACTTGTTGTGCCGAATCGACCGTGTTCAACACCTTGTTGGCAGCCTCGCCGGTCAGCCTGGCAATGTAGTCCAAGCGGGTGCGGGCATCCGGCAGCGCATGCACTGCATCTTCAATTTGTTTGTCGTAACCAAGTTGCTGCAATGCATCGTGCAACTTGCGGGTGATATTGCCGATCCGGTGAAACACGTCGTAGGCATCGGCAGCGGATTCGCCGGTGCCTTGCGACGGAAGCGGTGCCGGGGCAACCGCGGTGCCGTGAGAGGATTCAGTCAGACGGCCCTCGGCCGCCGCATCAAACAGCGATTCAAGGTCGGTTGTGTCGGGATTTACCAGTTCCATATTGCCCTCGTTATGCTGTTTGCATTTTTTGAACGATCTTCTGGAGTTTTTCCTCCAGCGTGGCCTTTGTGAATGGTTTGACGATATAGCCCGAAGCCCCGGCCTGCGCCGCCATCACAATGTCCTCTTTTTTCGCCTCCGCCGTCACCATCAGCACCGGCAGATGTTTCATCGACGGCTCGGCACGGATTTGCGCGAGTAGCTCGAAACCGTTCATGTTGGGCATGTTGATGTCGGACACGACAAAATCAAAACCGCCACCCTGTAATTTGGCGAATGCCGCGCGTCCGTCCTCGGCTTCGTCCGCATTGGCGTAGCCGATTTCCTTCAACAGGTTGCGCACAATCCGGCGCATTGTCGAAAAATCGTCGACGATCAGGAATTTCATATCAGTCGTGGTGCTCATGTTTTCTCCTATTGACGAAGGCAGACCGGATTTGCGGATGCCTGATAAAACTTATCTTCCAGACTTTCGGCAGGATTTGCCATTACTTGAGGACTAACGAGTATTCGATGCGGCGGGCGCACCGGCAGCCAATGCCGGCGGCGTCGGTGGCGGCACGGTCGGTAAACCCGGCGACTGAGCCGCTGCAGCCACGACCTGTTTGCCATCCGTACCGATAATCAGTCCCTTGTCTTCCAGCGTGTCACGCAATTCGCCGGCATCCCCGGCATCAACCGTGCCACCGCCGCTAAGGGCGCGCGATTCTGCGCGTTTATTCATCACAACAATCGAAATCCGCCGGTTGGTTGGCGAGCTGGTGTCGGCGGCGTCGAGCGGGATACTTGCCGCCAGCCCCATGACCCGGAAAATTTTTGCATCGAGCATGCCACCCGCCACCAGCTCGCGCCGCGAGGCGTTGGCGCGATCGGCGGACAACTCCCAGTTCGAGTAGCCGCGTTCGCCGGCCGAAAACGGTTTGCTATCGGTGTGACCTGAAAGCGTGATGCGCGCATCCATCTCATTGAGCATCGTGCCGATTTCACGCAGCAGGTCGCGCATGTAGCTCTTCACAATTGCGCTGCCAAGATCGAACATCGGGCGATTCTGGTCGTCGACAATTTGAATCCGCAGTCCATCCGGCGTCATGTCGAGCCGCACCTGATTCAAATGTTCCTTCAGTTTGGGATTGGATGCCAGCGACTCCTCGACCTTTTTCTTGAGCGCCTGTAAACGCTGCGCTTCGAGTCTGGACGCCTCAAGTTTTGCGGCACGCACATTGGCATTCAGTTGTTCGGCGGCCGTGTAATCGCCATTACGCACCTGGCCGTCTCGCCGTGTCAGATCGGTCCCGCCGCCCTGCACAAGTGACGACGCGTCGCCTGCGCCGCGGCCGCCAAGCATGGAGATCTTGAGCGGCGCATTAAAATGATCCGCAATGCCTTTCAGATCGCCCTGTGAGGTTGATCCGAGCAACCACATCAGCAGAAAAAACGCCATCATTGCCGTGACAAAGTCAGCGTAAGCGATTTTCCAGGCGCCGCCATGGTGGGCGTGGCCGCCCTTTTTGATCCGTTTGATGACAATCAGCGGCTGTTTTGCGTCCTTGGCGGCCATGATCTACTTTTTCTTGACGTGTGCTTCGAGCTCGGCAAAATTTGGCCGCTCGGTTGTATAAAGCACCTTGCGTCCGAATTCAACGGCCAGCTGTGGCGCGTAGCCCTGCAAGCTGGCAAGAATAGTGACTTTGACGCACTGCAATTCTTTGGTACCCTCTTCCAGCTTTTGTTTTAGCAAGCCGGCAAGCGGCCCGACAAATCCATACGCAAGCAGGATGCCGACAAAGGTACCGACAAGCGCGGCGCCGATCTTGCCGCCCAGGATCGCCGGCGGCTCACCGACTGATCCCATCACGTTCACCACGCCCATCACCGCTGCAACGATACCAAACGCCGGCAGGCCGTCTGCCACTGTTTGAATCGCCGTGGCCGGCACCTCGGCCTCGTGATGGTGTGTCTCGATTTCCTGATCCATCAAGGTCTCAATTTCGAGCGGATTCATATTGCCGCTGACCATCAGGCGCAGGTAGTCGGTCAAAAATTCGATTAAGTGATGATCGTTTGCGATTTCCGGGTATTTGCCGAAAATCGGGCTTTGGTCGGGGGTCTCGACGTCGCTCTCGATAGACATCATGCCTTCCTTGCGCACCTTTGCCAGGATGTCGTAGAGCAATGCCATTAACGCCAGATAACGTGACTTGGTGTATTTCGACCCTTTGAAACAGGTCGGCAGCGCCTGGAGTGTCGCCTTGAGCACCTTGCCGTTGTTGCCGACAATGAATGCACCGATCGCGGCACCGGCAATAATAAGCAGTTCGAATGGCTGCCATAGCGCCATGACGCTTCCGCCGTGCAGCATGAAGCCACCAAGAACCGAGCCGACAACAATGATGTAGCCAACAATAACTAGCATGGGAGCGGGATCACAAAAAAGTCCTGGAAATTAGGGTGTGCGTAACGGTAGTCATTGCCACCCCCCCTGTGTATATAAAAACGCCATGCTTTTTTCTCGACATGTTTTTACGTTTCTTGATACCCGCCCGCCAAAAGTGCAAAAAAAAACCGGGCATCGCCCGGTTAAATCCCTACACCACAGAGTTCAACAATGAGATTTGTTACGATTGTGCGTGACTGATTGTCATGCTTCCTCGAGTTCGCGCACTTTGGTTGATTTGCCGGCACGCGGCGGTGGATTACACAATCCGCATACATATTCGTCATCAATTTCAAATGTGTGGTTCACAAAGTGACCGCCGCATTTGGTGCAATCCGACAATGTCACCATACCGGCGTCGACAAATTTAACCAGCCGCCAGGCACGGGTAACCGACAAAATCGGCTCGGTTCCGATCGCGTTCATTTGTTCAACGTATAACTCGTAAGCTTTGATGATGGCGTCGATTTCGTCAATTTCGCTTGTTTTGTTCAGGTTCTCATATGTATTCAGGAACAACGATGAATGCATATTGGGTTGCCATGTCATGAACCAATCGGTTGAGAACGGCAGCATTCCCTTGGAGGGGCTCTTGCCGGCAACTTCTTTGTATAGCTTCAACAACCGTTCATATGAGAGGCTGGTTTCCGACTCAAGCACCTGCAATCTTGCGCCGAGTTTGATCAGATTGATCGCCAGTGCAATATCGCGCGATTCGCCAATAACTGTTTTATTTTTCATGTGGCTTTCTCCAGGTTCTGAATGACAAGCGCCGGTCAACGGGGTTTCGGGCTACACGGCCAACGCATTCACGCGGGTTGCATGGCTTGCCATCAGGATACCGGCATGAATTGCACTTGCATTGACGCCGTCATTGGCTGTTTTGGTCTTGCCGTGTGACAGCAGCAGGCTCCAGACAACGTCGTCATCAAAACGGAACCGGCACATCAACATATTGCTGTTGGCGATCTTCAACACCTGGCCCGGCGTCAGCCGGGTGATCATATCCGCCACCTCTTCATGCAACCCCAAACGGTACATTGCCTGTTCGCGATCCTCGCGCAGCATGTGCTGGGCAAGCATCAGGTAGGACATGTTCGCTTCACGCACTTCATTCATCAGTTGTTCGTTGGTGATCATGATGGGTCCTTTGGTGGTTGACTGGTAGATTCGGGTTGGTTTGCGCCGGTGAAACTTGTTCTTGTTTGATGGAATGAATTCTGTACGGCTGTCCTGATTAACTGAATCCGAAATTGGCTGCACTTTATGTCGGAAAATGCGCACTTCCCGTGTAAGGGTTCTTCCTACATCAACGGCGCCATAAACTAATTTGGTCTTTGGACGATACAGTGCCATCGCCCTGTGAGCGCGCCGATGCAACGAAGAAAATGCGATTTTTTGAAATATTTTCTAAAGTTCGTAAAGCGGCTGCCGAAACTGTTTGGGCAGGCGGTTCGAATCCTTACCCTTGATTCCCTCCGCCAAAGGCCCGGACCATCGGGTGTTGTAAATCACCCTGGCATTCAGTCGGGCTTTTATCAAATAGGGAATTAACCGAAATTTAAGGAGATTTATCATGGCAGCAACAATCAACACCAACGTCGCATCGCTTACCGCACAACGTAACCTGTCAATGTCGCAATCGTCATTGGCAACTTCCATGCAGCGCCTGTCATCCGGCTTGCGCGTCAATAGCGCCAAGGACGACGCAGCAGGTCTGGCAATCGCCGAACGTATGAATGCACAGGTCAAAGGCATGAACGTCGCCATTCGTAATGCAAACGACGCCATTTCTTTGAGCCAGGTTGCTGAAGGCGGTCTTGGCAAAGTCGGCGATGCATTGCAGCGTATGCGTGAATTGGCCGTGCAGTCCGCCAACGCCACCAACTCGGCGGGCGACCGCAGCAACCTCGACACGGAATTTCAGCAACTCGGCGCCGAGGTAACGCGTGTTCTCGCAGGTACACAATTCAACGGTACCGCCATTCTTGGTGCCGGTGCAGGTGCGCAGGCATTCCAGGTCGGTGCTGGCACAACCGCAAACGACGTGATCACGGTTACCACAACCGATCTGACCGCAAATGCAACCATCACAGCCGTAACCGGCGGTGGTGTGACAACCGCAGCGCTGGCAACAACCGCCATCAACAATATTGATGCGGCAATTACGACGGTTGCGTCACAACGTGCAACCTTTGGTGCGGTGCAAAACCGTTTTGACAGCGTCATCGGCAATCTGCAGAGCAGCGCAGAAAACCAAGCTGCCGCGCGTGGTCGCATCATGGACGCAGACTTTGCATCAGAGACAGCCAACCTGTCACGCGCACAAGTTCTGCAACAGGCTGGTACGGCCATGGTTGCACAGGCAAATGCATTGCCAAACGGCGTGTTGCAGTTGCTGCGCGGCTAAGCAGGCATATGGTCGGGCGCTGACCTCCCAAAAGGGTGTTGCGTCCGACGCCTGTGTATTGCAGACGTATTGCGGTCACTTTTTGACCGCACCAACCGCCCATTGTTGTCGTCGGCAGATCGTCCGACGGCACAATGGGCGGTTTCTATTTGCGCGTCCGGCGACAAATCAGCTTGCGTGCCATGCCAGCCGGCACAAGCTACAAAAGGCTGACACCATCACGGCCCGGCCGCACGCATCATTGCACATGAGAAATTCCCAATTCGGCGTCACCGGCAAAAATTGGCTGTTTTTTCACCGCCTTATTGATCGATTGCCCTGTTATTGATTGCGTCAATATCTCTTCCACTGCAAGGAAGACCGCAACCAGATTGGCTGTAGTCCAATTCCTTGAGAGCGTCCGGGAGCCCCCGGGTTATTGGCGCCATAGGCTCGTCCACCGACGGCATGGCTTGGGAATTTATAGGAGATTTAAATGGCACAATCAATCAACACCAACGTCGCGTCGCTCACTGCCCAGCGCAATCTGTCGATGTCACAATCATCCCTTGCAACATCAATGCAGCGACTGTCATCCGGCCTGCGGGTAAACAGCGCCAAGGACGACGCCGCCGGCCTGGCAATTGCCGAGCGCATGAATACCCAGGTCAAGGGCATGAACGTCGCAATTCGCAATTCAAACGATGCAATCTCGCTTGCCCAGGTTGCCGAAGGCGCACTGGGTAAAGTCAGCGATGCACTGCAGCGCATGCGCGAGCTCGCTGTGCAATCGGCCAACGCCACCAATAGCGCAAGCGATCGCAGCAACCTTGACGCCGAGTTCCAACAGCTTGGCGCGGAAGTAACGCGCATTTTGGGTGGTACACAATTTAACGGCTCGGCGATCCTTGGTGCCGGTGCGGGAACACTCGCTTTCCAGGTTGGCGCGGGTACATCCGCAAACGACACTATCAGCATCACCACCACTGACATGACGGCCAACGCCACCATCACTGCGGTGACCAGCGGCGCGGTGACATCGGCGGCGGCGGCAACAACATCGATCAACAATATTGATACCGCAATCAATACGGTGGTGTCACAGCGTGCAACTTATGGTGCCGTGCAGAACCGCATGGAAAGCGTCATTGGCAGCCTGCAGATCAGCGCTGAAAACCAGGCGGCCGCACGCGGTCGCATCATGGACGCCGATTTTGCCGCCGAAACTGCCAGCTTGTCTCGCGCACAGGTATTGCAACAGGCCGGCACGGCAATGGTTGCGCAAGCCAATGCGTTGCCGAATGGCGTTCTGCAGTTGCTTAAAGGCTAGTAACGTTCGACCAGGCCGACCAGCGCACAACGCTGTTCCGGCGGCTTGAAATCAATGGAAAACGCCCTTGCGTGCAATCGACAATATCGTTCGGTTTGACGCAGGGGCTGTTTCTGTTGTGCATCACCGGCGACGACCGGATTCAAGTTAGTGCGAGTCCGTGTCGATAGTGAATCTGAAGTAAAACAAATTCGGGAACCGCAATGCCAATTTCAGTCGCCGGCCTGGGGAGTGGTCTGGACGTCAACAGTCTGGTTTCACAGCTGATGGCCGTCGAACGTCGTCCGCTTGATCTGCTCGCCAGAGTCGGCACCGGCCTGCAAACCACACTGTCGGCGTTCGGCAGACTGTCCGGCGCATTGTCCACATTTCAAGACGCCGCCGGCGGGCTGGCGACGTCCACAAAATGGCAGGTTTACAACGCGGCAAGCAGCGACGCCGCCGTGTCGGCGACCGCGGCTTCGAGCGCACTCGAAGGCAGCTATTCGCTAAGCGTCTCGAAACTGGCCAAAAATCATTCTCTGGTTTCGTCAACATTTGGTTCGTCGGCAACCGTTGTCGGCTCGGGAACAATTACCATCGAGCTCGGCAGCTTTGCGGCGATCGGCAACCTATTTACACCCAACCCGGCCAAAACGCCGACCTCGATCGTCATTGCACCTGGCACTGACTCGCTGGCGCAGGTGCGCGACGCAATCAACGGTGCGAATGCCGGCGTCACCGCGTCGATTGCCAATACCGGTACCGGCGCAAAACTGCTTTTGACATCAAAGGATTCTGGCGCGGCAAACGCCATCAAGCTGACCGTCAACGACAATGATGGCATCAGCAATGACGCGACCGGGCTCTCACAATTGGCGTTTGACCGCGCGGCCGTTGGCGGTGCAGGCAAAAATCTCACTGAAACGCAGGTCGCGCAGGATGCAAACTTCAATATCAACGGAATTGATATTGTTTCGGCAACCAATGTGGTGCAAAACGCAATCGATGGCATTACCCTGACGCTGAAACAGGAAACGACATCCGCCGCCCGGATCGATATCAGCAAAGATAGCGACGCAATTCGTAAATCGGTTGATACGTTTATCTCGACTTATAACGAGTTAAACAAGACGATGATTGACCTCACAAAATATGACGCGACCAGCAAACAGGGCGGCGCATTACAGGGAGACCGTGCGGCGGTCGGGGTGCTGACACAGATCCGCGCAACCATCCGGGATACGTTCAGCGGCAGTAGCGGCGATTTCACACGGCTGTCCGACGTCGGTGTTGAACAACAAGCAGACGGCTCATTGAAGCTGAATGCCACCAAATGGGAGGCGGCAAATGCATCGCCGGAACGCGTTGCCAGGCTGTTTTCCAACATCGGCACCACCGGCCAGCCGCTGACCATTGGATTTGCCAAACGCCTGCAAACCATTGCCCAGGGTTTTCTCAATTCAGAGGGTACTGTGACCTCCCGCACCGACGGCATTCGCGCCAGCATTACCGCCAACAAGAAGCAGCAGGAGACTGTGACCGGTCGTCTCGAACTCACCGAAAAACGACTGCGCACGCAATATCAGGCACTCGATACAAAATTGGCGTCGATCCAGGCGACCAGTGCTTATCTGACACAGCAGATTTCCGCCCTGTATAACAACAATCGCAACTAGCGGCACGCCATGTTGCGGGGCCGCTATCTGCCGGCATGTAATGCGGAACCAACCCGGGATCTGGTTTGTTTCGAGCCTGCCCTTCTGCAGCGGCGCGCCGCACGGATTGCATTCATTTTGCAAAAAATATTCGCGTAAAACCGCAAAAATCCCGCGCAAGACGCCTAAATAAACTGCTGGAACTGCCGATAAAAATTCATAGCAATTTAATCACCAACAGGCCGCCAGCATGAATGCATTCGCCCCCCAGACCAGACGTGCAGCACACGCTTACTCAGCGGTCAACGTTGAATCGGCAGTCCCAAGCGCAACGCCACACGGTCTGATCCTGATGCTTTATGACGGTGCAATACAGGCGGTGGGTGCGGCACAGTCACAATGTGAAGCCGGCAGCATCGAGGCAAAGGTCAATGCGACATCCAAGGCGCTCAGCATTATTGAGGAGGGGCTGCGTGCAAGTCTTGATCGCAAAGCCGGTGGTGAACTGGCAATGCGTCTCGATTCGCTATATGGCTACATGAACCGGCGGCTGCTCAGCGCCAGCCTGCACAATGCGCACGAACAATACGCTGAAGTTGGTCAATTGCTTTCCGGGTTGCGCAGCGCCTGGGCGGAAATCGGTGTCGGCAAGCCGGCGCTGGCCAATGCCGCCTGACCAACCCGCCCGTCCAACCTCACGAAAGGGCAGTTCATGTCAGCCACGTTGATCCACTATTACGAATCACTTGCCTCATCAAGCCGTGAAATGGTGAGCGCGGCAAATGAAGGCGATTGGAACGAAGTCTTTCGTATTGAAGAGTTGTGCGCGCATTTGATCACCGAATTAAACACCCTAAAGGAATGGGAAACACTCACACCCGAGCAGGAAAAACGCAAACGGGCGCTACTTCGTTCAATCCTTGCCAGCGACGCAGAAATCCGCAATCTTTCGGAGCCGTGGCTCTCGCGCCTGTCCTGCTGGCTGGGATTGCCGCCGACAACGTCGACACAAGCGCCGCTCTACCACTGACGCCACCGGAAAATATCAAGGTGCAACATGTCGATGATGATTCCGCCCGTATACAGGCCTTCTCCAATCAAACATACCACGCAACGCAGCAACGGGAACGTACCGCTTACGCGCGACCGCAGTCAGCCGCGCAAGCAGCATGATCGGCCCGGCAATGAGAAAGGCAAACAACAATCTCCCGATCAACATCAAACTGAACCGGATAAAAACGAATTTCCATCTGATCCGCAATTGCCACCATCCGACACCAAACACATCAACGTTTGGGCCAGCGGCAACAGTGTGTCCGCGGTCGCTGGTTGGCATTTGATTTGATCGATTCACGCCACATTTCCAACTCATTCTACCAACCACAATTTCGCCAGATCGCTTTCTGCCATGAACGCCCAGCCAAAACAGTTCGCAACCAGAGACGTCCTGCCGTCTGAATCCGGCGCCAATGTGGATGACATGCCTGTACAGCGCATTGCAATGGGGGCCGCCGACGTCAATGAAAATGCCGAGCAATATCGTGTCGGGACACGCGTTGAAATCATTTCAATCTTGCGCGCGTTGGCAGCTGACAATGTGCTGGCAACCGTCTATTACGACGGCCGGGAGCGTTTTATCCTGTCGCGCATACTCGCCGTCAATCCGGAATTTGAGGAAGTCATCATCGATTGCGGCAAAGACGCACGCGCCAACCAGGAAATGCGTTTATCGGCTGAAATCGTGGTTGAGGCCTACCAACACCAGATCAAGATTATTTTTACCCCGCACCCGGGGCGCCGGTGATGCCGATGACGGTGGCCTTTCACGTCTGTGGAAACACGCCGCGCATCAACGAAGCGCTTCCCGCGGAGTTTTCCTCGACGACGCTAATGGCGCGCGCCAACGCGCGGACGTCTCCGGACAGCACCCGCGAGACGGCATCCATCTAGAGAGCCTTCAACAGCTCGCGCGCGATCACGAGACGCTGGATCTCGCTGGTGCCCTCGCCGATCGTGCACAGCTTCATGTCCCGGTAGAACTTCTCGACGGGGAAGTCCTTCACGTAGCCGTAGCCGCCAAAGACCTGGAGCGCCCGGTCGGCGACGTAAACGCCGATCTCCGAGGCGAAGAGTTTGGCCATCGACGACTCCAAGGTCGTTTTCATGCCCTGGTCTTTCATCCACGCGGCGCGATAAACAAGAAGTTGGGCCGCATCGAGCCGTGTGGCCATCTCGGCCAGCATGTGCTGAACCGCCTGGAACTCGGAGATCGGCTTGCCGAATTGCTGCCGCTGCTTCGAATACGCGAGCGCCGCTTCGTAGGCGCCACGGGCCATGCCGAGAGCCAACGCGGCGATTGAGATCCGGCCGCCGTCTAGGATCTTCATCGCGTCGACGAACCCTTCCCCACGGGCGCCGACCATGGCCGTTTCTGGGACGACGCAGTCCTCCATGATCACTTCGGCGGTGTCCGAAGCCCTGAGGCCCATCTTGTTTTCTTTCTTTCCGCCCCTGAA
>JANOEV010000382.1:0-4148 GCA_031413695.1 Burkholderiales bacterium | reverse complement strand
GGCGGCATGAGCGCAGTAGCGGCAGTCGCACCTCAAACACCATCGGCGCTATCGATCGACAACCTGCATGCGTATTACGGCGAGTCACACATCCTGCACGGCGTATCACTGAACGTCAAACGCGGTGAATTGGTGACGTTGCTGGGACGCAACGGCGCCGGACGCACCACGACACTCAAAGCCATCCTTGGTTTGACCGGTAAACGCAGCGGCAGTGTGCGTGTTAATGATATTGATACCATCAACATGCCATCGCATCGGATCGCGCGGCTTGGATTGGGATATTGCCCCGAGGAGCGCGGCATTTTTGCCAGCCTGTCGTGTGAAGAAAATTTGCTGTTATTGCCAAAGGTTGGCGCGGGTGGCATGACCGTGGCAGAAATCTACGAGATGTTCCCGAATTTGTACGAGCGGCGCGCCAGCCAGGGCACGCGCCTTTCCGGCGGCGAACAACAGATGTTGGCGATGGCGCGCATTTTGCGCACCGGGGCGGATATTTTGTTGCTCGATGAAATTACCGAGGGCCTCGCGCCGGTGATTGTGCAGACACTCGGCCGGGTGATTCGTCAACTCAAGGCCAAGGGCTTTACGATTGTCATGGTCGAACAGAATTTCCGGTTTGCCGCGCCGTTGGCAGACCGGCATTATGTGATGGAGCACGGCAAGATTGCGGCGGTGGTGGAGAAACACGAATTGGCGGCGAAGACACAAATGCTGCATGAATATTTGGGTGTGTAGTTTCGAAAAATCAGACGAGGAGAACAAAATGCATCAACCAAACAAAACCAAACGTACTATTCTGGCCGCCGTTATTGCCGCGACGTGTGCCGTCACCATGGGTAGCGCCTTTGCGCAGGGCAAGCTGACAAAAGACAGCCTCAAGATCGGCGTCTTGTCGGATATGTCCGGTGTGTATGCCGATTACGGCGGCCCGGGCGCGGTGGCGGCGGCAAAACTGGCGGTTGATGATTTTGGTGGCAAGATGTTTGGCAAACCCATTGAAGTAGTCAGCGCCGATCATCAAAACAAACCCGATATCGCCAAGAACGTGACGCTGCAATGGTTTGACCGCGACGGCGTGATGGCAACGTTTGAGAATCTGAATTCAGGTGTGGCACTCGCCGTGACCGCATTGGGTAAAGAAAAGAATCGTTTGACTGTCGTGACCGGTGCCGCAACTGCACGTCTGACCAACGACGCCTGCCAGCCAACGTCGATCCATTATTTGATGGATACGATTGCGTTGGGCAATGTGGTCGGCAAGGCGATTGTGAAGGATGGTGGCGACAGCTGGTTTTTTATCACCGCTGACTATGCGTTCGGACATTCGCTTGAAAAAGACACGGGTGATGTGGTCAAGGCATCCGGTGGCAAGGTGCTCGGTGCCGTGCGTCATCCGCTTAACGCCGGTGATTTTTCATCGTTCCTGCTGCAGGCACAAAGCTCCAAAGCAAAAATTGTTGGGCTAGCCAATGCCGGTGGTGACACCGTCAACAGCATCAAGTCCGCCGCGGAATTTGGTCTGACCAAAAATCAAAGTCTGGCGGCACTGTTGATGCTGTACACCGACGTACACGCGCTCGGGTTGAACACCGCACAAGGCTTGTACCTCACCGAGGCCTGGTATTGGGATGCCAACGCCGAAACACGCGCGTGGTCCAAAAAGTACGAAGATCGCATGAAGAAAAAACCGAACTCGAATCACGCCAGCGTGTATTCATCGGTCATGCATTATTTGAAGGCGGTACAAGCGGCGGGCACGGATGACACGGCAACCGTTATCAAGAAAATGAAAGACACACCGGTCAACGACATGTTTGCCAAAAACGGCAAGATCCGTGAAGACGGCCGCCATGTGCATGATATGTATTTGTTCCAGGTGAAAAAGCCGTCTGAATCTAAAGCGCCCGGCGACTATTACAACTTGAAGGGTACCGTGAAGGGTGACGATGCGTTCCAGTCGATGGAAAAATCGCAGTGCCCGCAGTTCATGAAAAAGGCCTAACCGCAGGCTGATGTTTCACCCTTGCCGCCAACCGCGAGTTGAATCGCTGTTGGCGGCGATTGTTTTGAACACAACAACCACTTCATAGATGAACGAAATATTCGGCGTCCCCATTCAAGCATTGATGGGCCAATTGACCATTGGGTTGGTCAACGGCTCGTTTTATGCATTGCTGTCACTCGGGCTCGCGGTCATTTTTGGCATGCTCAATGTGGTGAATTTCGCCCACGGCGCGCTGTACATGATGGGCGCATTTGTGTCGTGGATGCTGTTGCAATATCTTGGTATCAACTATTGGTTTTCGTTGGTGCTGTCGCCGCTGGTGGTCGGTGTGGTCGGTATCGTCATCGAAAAGACCATGCTGCGCTGGTTGTATCAACTCGATCATTTGTATGGCCTGCTATTGACCTTTGGTATCGCGTTGATCATCGAGGGGGCATTTCGTGAGGGCTACGGCATCTCCGGTCAGCCGTATGAATTGCCGGATGTATTTCGCGGCGGCTTTGATCTTGGCTTTATGTTTATGCCCAAGTATCGGGCGTGGGTGGTGCTCGCCTCGCTGGTGGTCTGTCTGGGCACTTGGTTCGTCATTGAAAAAACCCGGCTGGGTGCGTACCTGCGCGCCGGCACGGAAAACCCAAAACTGGTGCAAGCCTTTGGGGTGAATGTACCGCTGATGGTGACGCTGACCTACGCTTTTGGTGCCGCACTCGCCGGATTTGCCGGCGTGCTGGCCGCGCCGATTTATCAGGTGAACCCGTTGATGGGCGCCAACATCATCATCATTGTGTTTGCCGTGGTGGTGATCGGCGGCATGGGATCAATCCTCGGTTCGATTCTGACCGGCCTGGCACTTGGCTTGATCGAAGGCCTGACCAAAGTGTTTTACCCCGAGGCATCGTCAACCGTGGTGTTTATCATCATGGTCATTGTGTTGTTGATCCGGCCCGCCGGTTTGTTTGGCCGGGAGCAATGACATGAACAAGGCCACCAAAATTTTGTACGTTGTTTTATTGCTCGCGGCACTTGCGGCACCGTTTGTCGGTTATCCGATATTTTTGATGAAGTGTCTGTGTTTTGCGTTGTTTGCCTGCGCGTTTAATTTGCTGATCGGCTTCACCGGCCTGTTGTCGTTTGGCCACGCGATGTTTTTTGGTGTCGCAGCGTATATCTGTGGGCATGCGGCAAAAGTTTGGGGGCTGACGCCGGAAGTGGCGATCCTCCTGGGCACGGTGACCGCCGCCGCCATTGGTTATTTTGTCGGCTGGCTGGCGGTGCGACGGCAGGGCATTTATTTTGCGATGATCACACTCGCCATGGCGCAGATGATTTATTTTGTCTGTGTGCAGGCGCCGTTCACCTATGCCGAAGACGGCATTCAAAGCATTCCGCGCGGCAAATTGTTCGGCGTGATCAACCTCGCCGACGATCTGACCATGTATTACTTTGTGCTGGCGGTTTTCCTGTTCGGCTTTTTTATGATCTACCGCACCATCCATTCACCGTTTGGTCAGGTGCTGAAATCGATTCGTGAAAACGAGCCGCGTGCGCTGTCGCTGGGTTATGACGTCAATAAATACAAGTTATTGGCCTTTGTCATTTCCGCCGCGCTCGCCGGTCTGGCCGGTGCCACCAAATCATTGGTGTTGGGCCGAGACCCTCGGCGCTTTTCGAGGATGCGCGCGCCGATCGAATATTCCATCTTGGAATTTCGGCGCGCGCGCTCGCGGTGCGGCGCTTCGTTCCTGCCGCCAGGCCCACCGAGGAACCACCTTCAATCGCGCGCTTTCCCGGTGTCGCCCGCCGCGAGCCGCTGACGTTCGGCTGCCCTGGCGAACGGAAAATAAACCGCCATCGCGATCCCGATCGAGGCGACGCCCCACACGGCCGCGCGCCAGTCACCGCCCGTTACAAGATAATGACCGATGATCGGCGGCGTGGTCCACGGGACGTTGACGACAGGGCGCTGGATCAGATGCCAGTCCATCAGCAAATACGTGCCGGCCGTGAGGAGTAGCGCGTTGAGCACGTAGGGCACCATGAAGATCGGGTTCAACACGATCGGGATGCCGAAAAAGATCGGCTCGTTGATTTGGAAAATCTGCGTCGGCAACGACAGCCGGCTGACTTGGCGGAAGCCCGG
>JANOEV010000381.1:0-3348 GCA_031413695.1 Burkholderiales bacterium | reverse complement strand
CTTGCACAGGCCGGCGATAACAACACCGCATCACCCGGCGCAGCGAGTGCATAGGCGCGTTTGACCGCCTCCTCCATCGACGCGGCAAAATGACAATCCACTTGCGCGCCGGCGATCGCCGCCCCGATCGTTTTTGCGTCACGGCCGATCAGCACCACCGCCTTTGCGCGTTTGCGGACGGGCTCTGCAAGCGGCAAAAAGTCCTGTTGTTTTCCCTCACCGCCGGCAATCAGGATCGTCGGCACCGTCATGCCGTCGAGTGCCGCAACCGTCGAGCCGACGTTGGTTCCCTTGGAGTCGTCGAGAAACGACACGCCATTGATGGCACCAACCAGCTGGCTGCGGTGCGGCAACCCCTTGAACGACCGCAGGCCGTTTGCCGCCAACCTGGTGTCGACGCCAATGGCATCACACAGGGCGAATGCGGCGAGCGCATTTGCGGCATTGTGCAAACCCGCCACCGGCATCTCGCTGATTGGCATCAATTGCTGTTCACCGTGCAACAGCCAGCCGTCCGCCATGCCAAAATTTCTGGCATGGTTCGGTTTATCCATGCCAAAACTGGCGCACTGAACCGCACCATCAGGGCCCGCCGTCTTCATCGACATCGAGGCCGCATCGTCACGGTTCAGAACTTGCCGCGCCGCATGGGCAAAAATTTGCTGCTTGGCCGCGGCATAGTCGGCCATCGATGCATAACGATCAAGATGATCCTGTGAAACATTGAGCATGGTTGCCGCATCCAGCCGCAGACTGGTGGTTGTCTCCAGTTGAAACGACGACAACTCAATGACGTATACGTCCGGCTGGCCTTCATCAACCGCGACCGCCAACGCGTCGAGCACCGGCAGACCGATATTGCCGGCGACCACTGTCCTGAGGCCGGCAGCGGCGCACATCGCACCCGTCATTGCCGTCACTGTCGATTTTCCGTTGGAGCCGGTAATACCAATCACCTTGGGTCTCTTTCCAATTATTTCGTTTTGGTGCCACGCAAAAAGCTCGATGTCCCCAACGAACTTTTTCCCCGCCGCGACGGCCCGCGCGACGGCCGGATCACACGCGGGCCCCGCAATGGCCACGCCCGGGCTTGCAACAATGAGTTCGGCGTCGCCAAAGAGACTGTCCGTGAAACCGCCGGCGATAACATCGCATCCGAGTCCTCGCAGTACATCGCGTCCGGGTGGTCCGTTTCCGTCAGCCGGGCGGCTGTCGGCGACTCGCACACCAGCACCCAGTCTTCCGAGGTGGCGGACGACGGAGACGCCGGTGTCACCCGCGCCAAGAACAAGTATGTTTTTGTCATGCCAGCTCCTCATTTCCGGTTCATCGCAGCTTCAACGTCGACAACCCAAACAGCACCAGCATCATCGTGATAATCCAAAAGCGCACGTGCAGGTTTTGGTCTCCGCCTCGCGTTGCGCTTAACACCGCTCCGCGAGTTAGCGTTGCCCAAACCTTCACCTCGTGCGCTTTGCTCATTTCCATCACCGCAGCTTCAACGTCGACAACCCAAACAACACCAGCATCATCGTAATGATCCAAAAGCGCACGACGACCTGGTTTTCTTTCCAGCCCTTTAATTCGTAGTGGTGATGCAGCGGCGCCATTCGGAACACACGCTTGCCGGTCAACTTGAAAGACGCCACTTGAATCATCACCGACAGGGTTTCAACCACAAACACGCCACCCATGATGATCAACACGATTTCCTGACGGCAGATCACCGCCACCAATCCCAAAGCACCGCCCAGCGCAAGCGCGCCGACATCGCCCATGAAGACTTCAGCGGGATATGCGTTGAACCACAAAAACGCGAGTCCCGCACCGGCAATCGCGCCGCAAAAAATCGCCAGCTCACCTGCGCCGGCGATATGCGGCACGCCAAGATAGGTGGCAAAAACTCTGTTACCGGCGACATAAGCAAAAATGGCCAGCGCCGAGGCGACCATTACCGTCGGCATGATGGCGAGTCCGTCCAGACCATCGGTGAGATTGACGGCGTTTGAGAAACCGACAACCACAAACCAGCCGAGCACAATGAAGCCGAACGCACCAAGTGGAATGGCGACGGTCTTGAAAAACGGCACAATCAAATCGGTTTGCTGCGGCAGATTTGCCCGAAATGCGAGATACGACAGCGCCGTGGCGGCAATCACCGTCTGCCAGAAGAACTTGCTCTTGGCCGATATGCCTTTGGAATTTTTGTGGACGACTTTTCGATAGTCATCAATCCAGCCGATCACGCCAAAACCAACCGTGGTGACCAGACACGCCCATACATAACGATTGGACAGGTCGGCCCATAAAATCGTCGTGACCGCCACCGCTGTCAGGATCAGCGCGCCACCCATGGTGGGTGTGCCGGCCTTGACCAAATGTGATTGCGGGCCATCATCACGAACTGATTGACCGATTTTCAGCGAGGTCAATTTGCGGATCATCCACGGACCGATCACAAAGGAAATCACCAGCGCCGTCATCGCCGCCATGACGGTACGCAGCGTAATGTAGCTGAATACATTAAACGCCCGCAGATCTTTGCCCAGCCACTCGAAGAGTTCCAGCAACATCAGTGAATGTCCTTTTTATAGTCGAGCGCGATTTTTTCCACGACCCGCTCCATCTTCATGAAGCGTGAGCCCTTGACCAGCACGGTGGTGGTTTCATCGACCGCCGGTAGCAGCGCCGCCGTCAGCTCATCGACAGACGGGAAGTGTTTTGCACCGGCACCAAACTGTTCCGCGTAGGCGCTGGCACAGGGGCCAAGCGCATACAAACCATCCAGCTTGGCCAGCCGTGCGTCGCGGCCGATTTCCCGATGCATCTGTATCGCATCGTCACCAAGCTCGCCCATATCACCCAGCACCAACAATCGTTTGCCCTGTTTGCCAGCCAGCACGGCAATCGCGGCGCGCATGGAATCCGGGTTGGCGTTGTAGGTGTCGTCAATGACCACCGACGACTTGATCCCCTGATAATTGCGCAGCCTGCCGTCGACACCGTTGAATGCGGCCAGACCTGCACCGATCGCGGCCAGCGGTACGCCAATGGCAAATGCGCCCGCAGCGGCGGCAATCGCGTTGCGCTGGTTATGTTCACCGACCACGGCCAGTCGGACCGTCAAGTGTTGACCGCCGGCATACAGCGTCAACGTTTCGTCATCAAGCACGCCACGTACATCGGCATTCGGATGGGTGCCGAACGTGATGACGCGCCGTCTGTTATCGTTCCCGACCAATGCACGCCAGTAGTCGGCGTATTGGTCGTCAAGGTTGATGCAGGCAATCCCGTCATCACGCAATCCGGCAAATATTTCGCCCTTGGCTTTGGCGATTGCATCGCGTG
>JANOEV010000380.1:0-4667 GCA_031413695.1 Burkholderiales bacterium | reverse complement strand
CCGGTGTGCCAGTGTTCGAGTTGCCGGCCGGTGATCAACACAAATGGATACGCCTCATCCGGGCGTTCATTGGCCGGAATGATGTCGGCGGGCACAAATTTGGCGCGGCCGGTTGGCGTCGGGAATTGTTCGATAAACACCACCGACTGGCCGGGGTCGTTATCGTCGTTGCAGGGATAGGTCACCGACGATTCGCGATTGAGCCGGTCCCACGAGATACCCGAGATGGAGCCCTGCGCAATATGCATTTCCTCATATACGGCAGCGACACCACTTTCGGCACCGGGATATTGCCAGTCCAGCCCGAGCCGCTGCGCCAGTTGCTGGATGATCCACAGGTCCTGACGTGCATCACCCGGCATATCCAGCGCGCGACGGCCGAGTTGCACCATGCGGTCGGTGTTGGTGACGGTTCCGCTTTTCTCCGGCCACGCCGAGGCGGGTAACACCACATCCGCGAGGTAGGCCGTTTCGGTGAGGAAGATATCCTGCACCACCAACATCTCAAGCTTGGCGAGTCCGGCGCGCGCGTGGTTGGCGTCGGGGTCCGACATGGCCGGATTTTCTCCCATCACATACATGCCTTTGATTTTTCCGTCATACGCGGCATCCATAATTTCCACCACCGTCAGGCCGGGTTTGTTGTCGAGCTTGGTGTTCCAGAGCTTTTCAAAACGCGCGTGGTTTTCAGGGTTGTCGACGCGCTTGTAGTCCGGGAACATCATCGGGATGAGACCGGCGTCGGAGGCACCCTGCACGTTGTTTTGTCCGCGCAACGGATGCAATCCCGCGCCGGGTTTACCGACCTGCCCGGTCATCAGGGTCAACGCGATCAAACAACGCGCATTGTCGGTGCCGTGCACGTGTTGCGAAATGCCCATTCCCCACAGGATGATCGACGCCTTTGATGTTGCATAGGCGCGCGCAACCTCACGCAGCGTCTCGGCCGGAATGCCGCATAGCGGCGCCATTTTTTCCGGCGAGAAATCCTTCGCGTTTTCTTTCAGCGCGGCATAGTTGCTGGTGCGGTCACGGATGAAATCCTCATTCACCAGGTCTTCTTCAATAATGGTGTGGATCATGGCGTTTAGCATCGCCACATCCATGTCCGGCTTGAACTGCAAATAGCGCCACGCATGCCGGTAAAGATCGTTTTGGCGCGGGTCGGCAACAATCAGCTTGGCGTTTTTTGCGGCATTCTTTATCCAGGTGGCGGCCACTGGATGGTTTGAGGTCGGATTGGCACCAATGACGAAGATGACTTCGGCATGAGCGACATCACTGACCTGATTCGACACCGCGCCCGAGCCGACGCCCTCGAGCAGCGCGACCACCGACGATGCATGACACAGTCTTGTGCAATGATCGACGTTGTTGGTGCGAAAACCGGTGCGCACCAATTTTTGGAACAGGTACGCCTCTTCGTTTGAGCCCTTTGCCGAGCCGAAGCCAGCCAGTGCGCTGTTGCCGAAGCCGGCGCCCTGTTGATCACGGATCTTCGCCAGCGTGCCGCCGGCAAGATCAAGCGCCTCTTCCCACGTTGCCTCGCGAAACACGTCGCGCCAGTTGTCCGGATCCATGCTGAAATCGGCGGTCTTTGGCACACCGGGCTTGCGAATCAACGGTGTGGTCAGGCGTTGCGGATGGTGCGCGTAATCAAAACCAAAACGACCCTTGACACACAATCGTGATTGATTCGACGGACCGTCGCGCCCGTCAACCCGCACGATGGCGTTATCTTTGACGTGATAAGTGAGTTGACAGCCGACACCGCAGTACGGGCAAACACTGTCGACTTTTTTGTCGGCGATGATGGCATACGCTTCCTTTGCCGGGGCCAGTGCGCCGGTCGGGCAAGCCTGCACACATTCGCCACACGCCACACAGGTTGACGCGCCCATCGCATCGTCAAAATCGAACACAATCTTGGATTCGGCCCCGCGGAATGCATAACCGATGACGTCGTTGTTTTGTTCCTCACGGCAGGCGCGCACACAACGTGTGCACTGGATGCAGGCATCGAGGTTCACACTCATCGCCGGGTGCGAGACATCCGGTGCGGGCTGCGATCGCGAGACAAAACGTGATTGCGTCACGCCGAGCACGGCAGCCCATTTGGTGAGCTCGTTTTCCTGTGGCTTGTGGTTCTTTTGCGGCGCGTCGGTGGTAAGTAATTCAAGCACCATTTTTTGCGAGTGCACCGCACGCGCCGAGTCGGTGGTGACCTCCATATTGTTGGCGGGATGGCGGCAACACGACGGCGCCAACACCCGTTCACCCTTGATTTCGACCACACAAGCGCGGCAATTGCCGTCGGCGCGGTAGCCCGGCTTATAACAAAGGTGGGGGATTTGTTTGCCATGTTCTTGCGCAATTTCAATCAGGGTCTGGTCGGCGAAGGCCGTAATCTGGACGCCGTCAAGTGTAAATTCGACGGTGGTGCGTTCGATGAGCGGTTCGTTCATGGCATTCATGCTGAGATCTCATGCGAAAAATGTTTGACAACACAGCGGATCGGATTCGGCGCCGCCTGCCCCAGTCCGCAGATCGACGCGTCGGCCATGACCACCGACAAGTCTTCCAGCAACCCGGTCTTCCACTTCGATTCCGCCAGCAGCGCAACGGCCTTTTCGGTGCCGACACGGCACGGCGTACATTGCCCGCAACTCTCGTGCGCAAAAAATTTCATGAGATTCAATGCGGCGTCACGCGCGGTGTCGTGGTCGGATAACACCACCACGGCAGCCGAGCCGATAAAACAGCCGTGGGGTTGCAGCGTATCAAAATCGAGCGGAATGTCGCCCATGGCAGCCGGCAGAATCCCGCCGGATGCACCGCCGGGGAGGTATGCGTAAAACGTATGTCCGTCGAGCATGCCCCCGCAAAATTCGTTAATCAATTCGGTTACGGTAATGCCTGCCGGCGCCAGATGCACGCCCGGCTTGTTGACACGGCCCGAGACCGAGAAAGAGCGCAAACCCTTGCGGCCGTGGCGCCCCTGCTCTGAAAACCACAACGCGCCGCGTTCGAGGATATCGCGCACCCAATACAGCGTCTCAAAATTGTGTTCCAGCGTCGGCCGGCCGAACAGACCAACCTGCGCCACGTAGGGTGGCCGTAAGCGCGGCATGCCGCGCTTGCCTTCGATCGACTCGATCATCGCCGATTCTTCGCCGCAAATATAAGCACCCGCGCCACGCCGGATTTCAATCTTTGGCAACGTAATGTCGTTGTCGTTCGCCCAATCGATTGCCGCGGCCATTTCGGCTTCGAGGACATTGCGGCAGTGATGATATTCGTCACGCAAATAAACGTAGCAGGCGTCGATGCCGACTGCAATTGCGGCGATCAACATGCCTTCGATAAATCGGTGCGGGTCACGCTCCAGATAGTGGCGATCCTTGAACGTGCCGGGCTCACCCTCGTCAATATTCACCGCCATCATTCGTGGGGCCATTTCGCCACGCACAATGCGCCACTTACGACCGGCCGGAAATCCCGCGCCGCCTAGACCGCGCAGACCGGACTGTTCCATTTCGGTGATCACCGATTCAATCTCACGTTTGCCGCGCACAACATCCAGCAGCGTTTTGTAACCACCGGCGGTGAGGTAGCCGTTGAGATCAACATGGGCCACGTGGGCCACGGCCGCCGTTGCGCCAAGCTGCACCGACTCCGCAATATTCTCGATTGTGGCGTGTCCGAAGGCGTGTTGGCCGACACATACCGCCGGCGCTTCGGCGCAACGGCCGATACACGGCGCGGCGACCACCCGCACGTCTTTGCCAAGAATGCCGGGCAACTTTTCCAGCAGCGCATCCGCCCCGGCCATGCTGCACGAAAGTGTTTCGCAAACCCGAACCGTCAATGCGGCCGGTGCGACTTCGCCCTCTTTCACAACATCAAAGTGATGGTAGAAAGTCGCCACTTCGTAAACTTCCGCCTGTGAGAGCTTCATTGCCTCGGCCAGCGCGGCGAGATGCGTCGCACTGAGATGGCCGAATTGATCCTGAATCAAATGCAGCAATTCAATCAGCAGATCACGTCGCACCTCGCGGCCGGCGAGCAGCGCGGCAATGGCAACACGCGCGTCAGGATCAACCTGGCGGCCTTTCGGCGTGTGGCGGGACTTCATGCGTCCGCCGACATTGGCGATGGGGATATTGATCGTGGCGCGACCGGTCATTAAAAAACTCTCCGTGGGGGCTATCTATTCTTGCCGGCGTATGGAGACGCGGCGCAGGTCTGGTCGGGTGGCGTTTGCTCGGCACGTTGTCCAGAAATACGTAATTTGACGATAGGATAGCGGGACAGCGCATTCGCACCCATGACGGGAATCAAGTGCCGATTGGCATTATCAACAGCACAAACCCGTTTATTCACGAGCGTTTTGACGCCAAAATGCTTGAAAATGCGCGCCCATAAACGACTTTCAAAGTCTCGCTTTATTTCAAATTCCTGCGCAAGCATACGCCGTCGAGGCGCCACCGGGAATCAATACCGCGCCCAAACGCCCTGCAAAAATCGTAAATCAGATTGAATAGGCGAGCCTGGACCCTTGGTCGATCGCCCGGTTGGCAACCAGCACACCCGCCAAAATTGCGCCGCCATTGTTGTGGGTCTTGCCGCCGGCCGCTTCCGGCGGCGCGACCAGTTCACGCAACGAC
>JANOEV010000379.1:0-8382 GCA_031413695.1 Burkholderiales bacterium | reverse complement strand
CAAACACCGGTGCCGCCAACAGCCCGCCGAGCAGCACCCACGCTTCAAACAACCAGCTGTCGCCGAGCATCACGTATTTGACAAAATCTGCCGGCGCATTGATCGGCACCGGTGCCCAAAGCGTGATCATCGCCGCCGAGGTCAGCACCCAACCGCTGCCGGCCAGTGCCAGCAACATACCAAACTTGATGTGACGGATATTGCCCGACCGCCATACTGACATGACGCTACCGAAGCCGGCGGTCTCGCCACGTTCATGGGCGCGGCTGATGGCATAGATGCCGGTTGCAAGTACCGGTGCGACCAGCAGAAAGCCGGAAAATGCGCCAGCCAAAAACCAGAACCGGTCATGGGCAACCGCAAAAATGACCACGCTAAACAATGCCATGGCCAGACCATGCGCAAGCCCCACCGCGGGATACCGGCGCAAATCACGCCAACCCAATCCAAGCCACACCATCAGGCGTGTGACCGGCACGGTCGGCAGTTTCAGATCGGGCGTAACAGGCTCAGGCATATCTTCGAATGGGGCTTAGGTCGGAACTTTTACCGCCATCGACCGGGGTGGTTACGCATTCGTTGTTGCGCGAGCCACCTCTGGTAAATGACTGCAATTTATGATTTCAGTTATTTTCCCAATTGGGTTGGCATCGGTGGAGGCAGCTTGCGTGTATCCGGCTTTTCATTTTGCAGGCGTTGCATCACCGATTTGATGCCGGCATCGAGTTGTGTATCGCGGCCCTGATTGACACCAATCGGGTCAAGTTCAACTTCGATGTCCGGCGCCACACCTTCGTTTTCAATACGCCACTCTTTTTCAGGCGTAAAAAACCGGAAGTAGGGTACCGACATGAAGCCGCCATCCACCAACGGCGGATTAACCGAAATGCCGATCAGACCACCCCAGGTACGGGTGCCGATCAACGGTCCCAGACCCATGCGCTTGAACGCGTATGGCAGGAAGTCGCCGCCCGAGCCTGCGTCCTGATCAATCAGCATGGCTTTCGGGCCGTAGATTGCACCGCCCGGGGTTTCGAATACCATCCCGGCGCGATCTTTCCAACCTGCAAGATACTGACGACTCAACACATCGGTGATGTAGTTGGCTGCCTGTCCGCCACCGTTGCGACGATCATCAACAATGATCGCCTGTTTGTCGATTTGCGAAAAAAACATGCGATTAAAATGTTTAAAGCCCTCACCGCCGGTATCGGGTAAATACACATACGCGACCTTGCCACCCGACATCTTGTCAACATACTGGCGGTTGCGCTCGATCCACGCCCATTGACGCAACGGTGCTTCGCTCGCAACCGGTTGCACAACAACATTGCGCAATCCTTTACCAGTCGGATCATCCGCCACCGTCAGGCCGACCTGCTTGCCAACGGTGTTTTCAAGCAGGGCGTACATATTTTCCTGCGCACCGACCGGCCGGCCATTGATGGCAAGAATGTAGTCGCCTTCCTTGACGCCCAAGCCCGGCACAGCAAGCGGGGCCTTCATGAACGGATTCCAACGGTCGCCGGCGAAAATGGTCTTGATCCGGTATTGGCCGTTTTCGATGCTGAAATCGGCACCGAGCAGTCCGACTGTTGATGCGCGTTCACGATGCACATCGCCGCCACCAAGCCGGTTGTGGCCGACCTGCAATTCGCCAATCATCTCTACCATCAGGTCATTCAGATCTTCACGACGCTGCACGTGTTTGAGCAATGGTTGATAGCGGGCGCGGATCGCATCCCAGTCGATACCGTGCAAATTGGCATCATAGAAAAATTCCTTTTGCATCCACCAGGCTTCATCAAAAATCTGCTGCCATTCCTGACGCGGGTTGATCGACATGCCCAGCTGCGTCAGGTCGATCGGTTTTGCGTCGAGTTTTTCGGTGGCGTCGGCGATTTCGAGTTTGCCGCGTGAAAATTGCAACAGCAGTTTCTTGCCGTCGGCACTGATGCTGAAGCCCGCGACGCCGGTCTTGAGTGATTTGGCTTTGCGCTCCTCGAAGCTGAAGCGGGTCAACTCGCCGTTACCGGTTGATTCCGTATCTGGCGGCTCGTTACTGACGCCGGGTTGGCGGCGTTCGAGGTAAAACAATGCGCCGTCTGATGCAACAGCAAGCGCATCGTAGTTGCGTTCTGCCACCGGCAATGCAACCACCCGTTGCGGCAAACCGTCAAAATCAATGCGTACCGGTTTTGCCTGCTTGGCCACCGCATCTGGCTTCGCGGTTGCATCGGCTTTGCCGGGTGCGTCGGATTTTGCGGGTGGTGTGGCACCACTCTTGGCGGCGTCTTTGGCAGCCGGTGCATCCTTCTTTTCTTCTTCATCCCCGGTTCGCGGCGCCATCGGTGATTTGCCGTCGGCAGCCAGCACCAATGCATATAGCCCGTCCCGAAGCGGTCGCTCCTGCGTCGACATATCAAGCCCGACCTGCGACGGGCCTGAGTTAATCGAGGCGGTGAAATAAAGATAGTCGCTGCCGGCAAAAACCGGGTGATTCGCCTGACTCAGGCCATCGGTGACCATCACGCTCTTGCCGGTGGTGGAATCGTGAATCTTGATCTGGCTGAACAGATTGCCGGCGGCGGTTGTGTAGGCCAGCCAACGACCATCCTGTGAGAACGAGATATTGAACGGCCCGCGTGCGCGACGGTTATCAACAAGTTTGATGGCGCCCTGATCAACGGCAATGGTAAACAGATTCAGCTCGTTGTCATTGAATGCAATGGTTTTACCGTCGGGAGACCATGCCAGCAGGGTGAAATAGCCTTTTTTGCCGAGTGGGAATGTCTGGGATTTTTCAAGACCCGCCTGATCGCGCAACACCAGCTTGTGTTGCATGCCGGCGTCAGAGATGTAGGCAATACGTTTTCCATCCGGACTCCAGAGCGCGTCCTTTTCACGAACGCCGGAGGTCTGGGTCAGATTGCGCACCGAGCCATCCTTGACAGGTACGGTAAATACATCACCGCGTGCGCTAACGACAACACGTTTGCCGGTTGCCGATAATTTTGCCGAGTTCATATTGCCGCTTGCATCTTTCCATTGCGAACGGGTTTGGATGGTTTGGGCGTTGATGCTGATGGCAAGCTCGCGAACGCGGCCGCTAGCACTGTCGAGTTCCTTGAGGCGGCCACCGACCTCAAAAACGATCGTGTTTTCAAAGGCGCTTGCGCTGCGTACATCCCAAACGGTTTCCTTGGTCAGTTGCCGCACCGCTTTTGTTTTGCTGCTGTAAATGAACAGATTGGCGGCACCGTCATTGCGGTCGGAAATAAATACCACATCGTTACCAATCCAAACCGGATTAATGTCGGAAGCGTTGACGTGTGGGATTTTTTCCAGCGTGTTTGTTGCCGGGTTGATGATCCAGATCGGCGGGGTGCTGCCGCCGCGATGTTGACGCCAACCGCTCGGGCCGGAATAGGCGGCGCGGTAGGGGCGATAGGCAATCTGGCTGCCGTCTTTGGACCACACCCCTTCAAATGCCAGCGCGGTCATGATTTTTTTCTCTGCGCCGCCATCGACCGACACTTCATACAACTGGTTGCTGCGGGCGTTTGCGGTTTCGCGTGGTGAGGCAAACAAGACGCGTTTACCGTCGATGCTCCAACCGTTGACCGTGTCAGGGCTGGAATGCCAGGTCAGGCGCTTCGGATTGCCGCCCTCAACCGGGATGACATAAACATCAGTGTTGTTGTCGTAACGCGCTGAATAGGCGATCCATTTGCCATCGGGTGAAAATGACGGGGCAAATTCGTCGGCCGGGTGCGCGGTGAGTCGTGCCGGGTTTTGTCCAGCGCGATTCGTGACCCAAATGTCACCGGCGTAAACAAACGCGATATGGTCGCGCGATAAGCTTGGTTGCCGGAGTAGCAGGGTCGGCGAACTTTGCGCAATGGCTGCGGTGCCAAACGACATGACAAGTGCGGCCAACATGGCGCGCGCCGAAAATAATCTGTTTTGCATGAATCGCTCTCCGGGTCGGAAGGGTTGAATCAAGTCGCCTGGTCAGGACGTGCCTGGAAACGGCTGCCTGGGCGTGTTGAACTGCGTTGCGGCTGTGCCGGCATTATGGCCTAAGGCGGCAAGTATTGGGCCCGATTGGGGGGGTGGATCACCGCCAGACACGCTACGGTGCCCGGCGCCAGACACTTGCCAGCCACGGCTGCTGTTCGCGTGGCAGACCCGGCGGCCGGTAATAGTGGGTCAATTCGATAAACCCCGCTTGCGACAAATAGTCCTGCCAGTGTTCAAGATCGTGATAAGCACTAAATCGTTCGCCATTCCAGCCTTCGGTGTTGTCGCCGCGCGGAATCGACGCGAACAGAACGCCGCCCGGCTTGAGTGTGTGGTGAAGCGCGCCAAGCACGCGCGCTAATTCCTGACGCGGAATGTGCTGCAATGAGGCATTGGCGAAAATACCGTTAAATCGTGCCGATGGTAAGTCGAGTTGCAAAAAATCCTGGTGCCAAACGTCACATCCACTGTTTTGTTTCGCCATTGCAACAAACTGCGCCGATCCGTCCAACCCGACCGCGATGTGGCCGCGCGCAGTGAAGGTCATCAAATCGCGCCCAGGGCCGCAGCCAAAATCAAGGATGGTGAACGGGGCGGTCGCCACGATGTGCACCAGCAGGGCATCAATATTCTGGCTGACGTCGTGATCACGGGTGCCCTGCCAAAAATCTTCCGCGCGCCCGTCGTAATGCGCAAGTGTGGTGTCGACAATTTTTGCCAGGTCGGCAGGATCAATTTTCATGGGTGGGAGATTGAAAGTACCGTACTGCCGTGTTGCCGGTGTCAACATGGACCAGCCGACCATTGGTGATTTTAAGAAACTGTTTTCAAAGTGGCGGGCGGCATGATTAAATCAGTTATCCGCGAAACAACAGAGGTGGTTTTGCCTGATGTCCGCGCGATTTTTGCAAACGTACTGGAATTTCAACTTACCGGAGACCCCGCCATGAGCAAAAGCAAAGACCAGAAAAAGATGACCAAGAAAGAGCCGGCCAAATCACCAAAAGAGAAAAAAGAAGCCAAGAAGCTTAAGAAAGAAGAGAAAAAACGGCTCTAGTACGCCCGGTCGACCGGTATTTGACGCGTCGTCTCCGCGATGCCGGCCTTGTCATGCCAACTGTACCGCTGCGGCCTTGATGTTCGGTGCCCGGCGTAACATTTCCGGCTCGATAAACGCGGAATAGTCGGGCTTGCGGTGCGACGATGCCAACCCGGTCAGGCATCGTGCATCCGCATCAAACGCGCTTTTTCCTCGAGCTGCACGTCCTCAATTTCGCGCATCATGCCTTCCATATCGACTTTTTTGTGGCTGCGTTTGAATTGACCGGTGAGTGCGGTTTCATTGGTCAATTTGCCGGCCTTGTAATGCGCCCAAATTTCGGCGCCATAAGCGGTTTTTAACAGCGCCGGTTCAAATTGTCCGAAATAGTTGCGCACGTTTCCAACATCGCGTTCAAGCATGGCTTCGGCGTGGTTGTTGCCGGCGGCGTCAACCGCCTGCGGCAAATCGATGATCACCGGGCCATCTGCGCCGACCAGAATATTAAATTCGCTCAAGTCACCGTGGATGATGCCGGCGCACAACATCCGCACCACCTCACCAATCAACGCGGCGTGATACTTCACGGCAATCTCCGGCGTGAACTGCACGTCGTTTAAGCGTGGTGCCGCGTTGCCGTCGGCGTCGGTGACCAACTCCATCAACAACACACCTTCGTGAAAGTTGTAAGGCTTGGGCACCCGCACACCGGCGTCAGCCAGTCGGTACAAGGCATCAACCTCGGCGCTTTGCCAAGCGGCCTCTTGCGACTGACGGCCAAATTTGGTTCCCTTGGCCATGGCGCGGGCTTGTCGCGAATTTTTAGTCTTGCGGTTCTCGGTGTAATCAACCGCCTGTCGAAACGCCCGTTTATTGGCTTCTTTATAGACTTTTGCGCAACGCGCCGGCTCGTCCTCGCCGCAGCGCACCACAAACACCATGGCCTCCTTGCCGCTCATCAATTGGCGCACGACACTCGTGATCAGGCCGTCTTCGAGCAAAGGTTCAAGGCGCTTGGGGATTCTCATATGGCAATTTTAGAGCAACCGCGGCCGATTCCGCCGGCAGACCATTCCCAGCATGGGGTCAATACACCGTTTGAGGGATGCAAAAGGACGTGTTTTTAGATGGTGTTGCTGCCAGAATGACCATCTGAGCCGGGCCGTCCCGATAACAACGAGTTGCCCGCGCGGCAAACAGAAAAAACAGGAAAAATCATGTCCGTTTTGACCGAAGAACAAGCGCTGGCCTACATGCACAAGTTGCTCGGTGCGATGAGCCAGCAAGGCGGCTCTGATTTGTTTATCGCCAACGATTTCCCGCCGAGCATGAAAGCGCACGGCAGCATGCAGCCGCTGGCGTCACAAAAACTCACCGGCGAGGTCACCAAGGCGCTGGCGCACGCGATCATGAATGAAGAGCAACGCGCGGAGTTCGCCAAGGAATTTGAATGCAACTTTGCGATTTTTATTCCGGGTTTGTCGCGTTTTCGGGTAAACGTTTTTGTGCAGCAGCGCTTTGTCGGCATGGTGATTCGAACCATTGCCGCTGAAATTCCCAATTTTGAAAAACTCGGTCTGCCGGTGATTCTCAAAGAGGTCATCATGAATAAACGCGGGCTGGTGTTGGTGGTCGGCGGCACCGGATCCGGCAAGTCAACCACGTTGGCGGCGATGATCGATCAGCGCAATCGCACCTCGGCCGGCCATATCATCACGGTCGAAGATCCGGTTGAGTACGTGCATCAGTCAAAAATGTCGCTCATCACCCATCGCGAAGTCGGTATCGACACACACTCATGGCACCACGCGCTAAAAAATACGCTACGGCAGGCGCCGGACGTGATCCTGATTGGCGAAATTCGTGACGCCGAGACCATGGAACACGCGATCGCGTTTGCCGAGACCGGGCACTTGTGTCTGGGCACGTTGCACGCCAACAGCGCCAATCAAACCATCGACCGCATCATCAATTTTTTCCCGGAAGAACGGCGCAATCAGTTGTTGATGGATCTATCGGCAAATTTGCGTGCCATCGTTTCACAGCGGCTGGTGCGGATGCAGGACGGCAAGGGTCGCAAGGCGGCGATCGAAATTCTGTTGAATACGCCGACCATCGCCGAGCGTATTTTTAAGGGCGAGTTCAACGATATCAAAGCCATCATGACCAAGTCGCGTGAACTCGGCATGCGTACCTTTGACTGGGCGCTGTTTGATTTGTATGGTGAGGGCCATATCAGCTACGAAGAGGCAATCCGCAATTCGGATTCAGCCAACGAACTGCGGCTGAACATCAAACTCAAGAGCCCAAGGGGTGAGCCGGCCAGTGCGGGCGCATCTTCGTTCTCAATGGAACAAAAGCCCGAGCCCGCTGCCGAGGAAGAAAAAAAGTAGCGCGTTGCGCTGGCGTTATTGCGCTACTTGGCCCAACGCAGCCGCCATCACCATTCTGACCGTCAGATACAGGCGCGGTTCAATTGAGTCGAGCATGATGTATTCCGCGTCGAGCGTGTGGGCGCCGAATCCGCGCAGTCCGAAGCCCTCGACCACCGCCGCAGTGGTTTTCTGTGCGGCAAATGCGGCATCGGTTCCACCGCCGGCGGCGACGTCGACGATCTCTAACGATTTGCCGATCTCGGCAAAGACTTTTTGTGCATGTTCGGCAAACTTGCGTGAGGCGGGTGTCAATTCCAGCGGCGGCCGACGACGCTCAAAAATAAGCTCAACCGTAGTGTCCGGGATCAATGTGTTTTTAATGCGTTCGCGCAGCGTCGCTTCGATACCGTCATAGTCGGCAACCCGCAAAACCCGGACATCGGCCATCGCGTCGGCGTCGGCCGGAATCACGTTGCGATTGTTGCCGGCGTGGGCCACCGTCCAGTTCAGCTTGGCACCGGTCGCCGGATTCGACAGATCACGCGTTTGCAAAATTTGGTGGGCAAGTTCATAGAGTGCGTTGCGTCCGCGCTCTGGTGATGACCCGGCGTGTGACGCGCGGCCCTTGACAACCAGGCTGGCACCGGCAATGCCGGCCGTGGTCAGCCGGACTTGGTCCTTGGCCAAACCGCCACCTTCAAACGTCATGACGACATCTTGTGCCGCACCCATATTGATCAAGGTACTACGGGAGCCTGGTGAGGAGATTTCTTCATCGCCGTTGATCAGAACCGTTAACAAACCGTAGTCGTCAAATTTCATGCTGCGCAGCATGGCGACAGTGTGCAGAATCATCGCCACGCCATGCCGGTTGTCGGCAATTCCCAGCCCATATGCATGATTGCCATCGATGCGGAATGGCTGCATGGTGCCCATGCCCCGGGG
>JANOEV010000378.1:0-4192 GCA_031413695.1 Burkholderiales bacterium | reverse complement strand
AAATATCGGTTTAGCGAGTGATCGTGGCGACGATCAACCCGTTGCGCTGCCGGTCGTCACTGCGCATAGCCCTGATGGGCGAGCTTCTCGATGTTGTGGACCAGGCAATACAACTGCCACTGCGCGTTGACCTTGACGCGGACCCGAAGCGTAAAGTGATCGAGCCGCTTGTTGTGGCGGAGGTTAGCGAACACCGGCTCGACGATCGCGAAGCGCCGGCCGTACTGGGCCCGGCCCTCCGGCGTGTCGATGCGCTGCTTCATCAAGTCGGTGTGTGAGACCGGCGTCCTGGCCGCCTTGCCCTTGAAGAACGCCACCTGCTGCGTGCGACTGGTCTCGGGCGAGCGCAGGCAACGCTTGCGCCGGTCGCAGGGCACGCAGTCGCGGACCGTACCGCGGAACTTCACGGCCGCGTAGCCGTTGAACACGCAGTCACTGCCGTTGCGGTAGAGCTTCTTCCCGGCCGGGCAGACACAGGTCTGGTGGACCGGGTCGAAGTCGAAGTCTTTCGGCGTGTAGAGCTTCGCTGGCTTGGCCGTCGGTGACTTGTCGTACAGCGGATCGGGTCGGGTCTGGTGGCGGCCTTGAGTCGCGAAGCGCTCATCACGCTTGCGCATGCCGTTATCGGCAATGAGTGCATTGATGTTCAGGTCTGACAGCTGCTGGAGGTTGGCTTCGCTGTGATAGCCGGCATCGGCGCTGATCATTGAGTTCGTTGCCAGCACGTCCTTCATCGCCCGGACCACCGGCACCATCAGCTCCTGCTCCGAGCCGGTCCCGTGGGCCTGGGCCTCGACAATGATCTGGTGCTTGCCGTCCACCGCTGCCACGTCGCTCGTCGGGGTTCTTGCGGAGCCAGCGGCGCAGGTCGGCGGCCTCGTTCTTCAGCCGCTCGATGCGCCGGCCCTCCTTGGCGACAACATCCGGTTCGGTGGGCCGCCGGTCTTCTTCCCGATGCCGCTCAAGCATGCCTTGCACGGCAGCCTCCAGCTTCATTGCCTGGCGCTCGAACTCTTCCCGCGTGCGTGCGCTTGTAGCCGGATTTCGCAAACTGGTGCCATCGTCCGACGATGAATGACATGACGGCGTTGGCATAGGCGTTTGGGTCGAGCGATGCATGCAGCTGGCCGTTGGTCGCGGCGAGGCGGGTGCTCTGGCGCAACGATGCTTCGAGCCGGTCGTGTAACTGGTTCATGCGGGCCTGCAGCCGGTCGTCTTCGTTGACCAGCGCGTCGCCGATCAGGACGCGGGTCATGCCGATATTTTTTTGCGCAAAATTTAACAACATCGCCACGATAGCTTCAACCTGTTTCAGGCCGTCGGTTTCTTCTGTCTGTATTTTATTGACCAGTGAAAATACCGTTTCCTCGATAAACTCAATCAGCCCCTCGAACATCTGCGCCTTGCTGGCAAAGTGCCGGTATAACGCGGCCTCCGATACATCGAGCTTTTTAGCCAGCAGGGCGGTGGTGATTTTTTCACCCTTGGGTTGTTCCAGCATTTCGGCCAGTGATTGTAAGATTGCGCGCCGACGTTCACCCGGTTCTGGTTTTGGCATGTCTATCTCCCTGCGGTTAGTATTTTGTTGCGTCTAGCGTTGAAGTGTTTAGCGCCGGCCACCGAGTATCGAACCCAATACGCCGCGAATAATTCTGCGTCCTGCCTCGGAGGCCATCGCCCGCGCGGCCGATTTCATCGCCGCCTCGACCACACCTTCGCGCGATGATCTGCCGCCGCCATTGCCACCTGGCAGGCCGATTTTTGACAGAAGGCCGCCAACGCCGCCGCCGGATTCGCCCGCCGAATCAGGTTCACGGCGTGCCTCCAGTTTCTCGAAGGCCGACTCCCGATCAACGGTCTTTTCGTAAACACCGGCGACCAACGATGCCTGCAACAGCATTTGGCGTTGTTCGGTGGTGATAGGTCCGATTTGTGATTGTGGCGGACACACGTAGGCACGCTCAACAATCGTTGGTCTGCCTTTTTCGTCGAGAAATGAGACCAGCGCCTCACCAACACCAAGTTGGGTGATGACTTCCTCGACATTCAGCGCGGGATTCTGACGGAATGTCTCCGCCGCCGCCCGTACTGCCTTCTGATCGCGCGGCGTGAAAGCGCGCAGGGCATGTTGTACACGGTTGCCGAGCTGGCCTAGCACCGTGTCCGGGATGTCGAGCGGATTTTGCGTTACAAAATACACACCGATCCCCTTGGAGCGGACCAGCCGCACCACTTGCTCGATTTTTTCCAGCAGCTCTTTCGGCGCTTCGTTAAACAGCAGGTGTGCCTCGTCAAAAAAGAACACAAGCTTTGGTTTTTCGCGGTCACCGGTTTCGGGCAGATTTTCGAACAGCTCGGAAAGCATCCAGAGCAAAAATGTTGAATACAAGCGCGGGCTTGAAAGCAATTTGTCGGCCGCGAGAATGTTGATCACTCCCTTGCCGCCGTCGGTTTGCATCAAATCATCAAGCGACAACGCCGGTTCACCAAAAAACTTGTCGCCGCCCTGTTGCTCGAGCTGCAGCAATCCGCGCTGGATGGCTCCGATTGACGCCGACGAGACATTGCCGTAGCTGGTGGTGAATTGGCCGGCATTCTCACCAACATAGGCGAGTGCGGCGCGCAAATCTTTCAAATCGAGCAACAGCAGTCCGTTGTCATCGGCAATCTTGAACACCATCGACAACACGCCTTCCTGCGTGTCATTCAGGTTAAAAATCCGTGCCAGCAACAGCGGGCCCATTTCAGAAACCGTGGTTCGAACCGGGTGACCCTGCTCACCAAAAACGTCCCAAATCGTGGTCGGGCAACCGGCCGGCACAAAGTCGAGTCCGAGCAACTTGCGGCGCTCGTCGATTTTTGTGTGTGGTTTGCCGGGCTGCGAAATGCCGGTCAAATCGCCCTTCACGTCGGCCATAAATACCGGTACACCAATCGCCGAGAAGTGTTCGGCCAGCACCTGTAACGTCACCGTCTTGCCGGTACCGGTGGCTCCCGCAATCAGTCCGTGGCGGTTCGCCATACCCGGCAGCAACACCAGATCTGTCAGGGATTTATCGCTTGTTTTGGCGATCAACAACGGGTCGGGCATCGTCAGCTTTCAATAGGCGGCACGCCGCCGTATGTGTCATCAGCGTCTTACGGCGTATGAGATGCGGCGTGAGTGAATGTTAACATTGCATCTTTGATTTTGCTGCGGTGATTCGCCTAAGGTGATTTTGACCGCAATGCATCAACGCACAAGGGAGCAACTCGTGGCTGGACATTCAAAATGGGCCAATATCCAACACCGCAAGGGCCGCCAGGACGTCAAGCGTGGCAAGATATTCACCCGCCTGATCAAGGAAATCACCGTTGCCGCGCGCCTGGGCGGCGGCGACGCCGACACCAATCCGCGTCTACGGTTGGCAATGGATAAGGCGTTTGACAACAATATGCCCAAAGACACCGTCGAGCGCGCCGTCAAACGTGGATCAGGCGATTTGGATGGTGTGAATTACGAAGAAATACGCTACGAGGGTTACGGCATTGGTGGTGCCGCGATCATCGTCGATTGTATGACCGACAATCGCGTTCGAACGGTGGCCGAGGTGCGCTTCGCGTTTTCCAAGAACGGCGGCAACATGGGTGCCGAGGGATCGGTGGCATTTTTGTTCAAACACTGCGGATCAATGTTGTTTGCGCCGGGCACCAACGAAGAGAAATTGATGGAGGCCGCGCTTGAGTCGGGCGCGGAGGATGTTGTGACAAACGACGACGGCTCATTTGAAGTGGTCACCGGGCCGTATGAATTCACACGTGTGAAAGCCGCGCTCGAAAAAGCCGGCTTCAAGGCGGAATTTGGTGAAGTCACCATGAAAGCGACCAACGAGACCGAGCTCACCGGCGACGAGGCGCTCAAAATGCAGAAACTGCTGGACGCAATCGAGGCGTTGGATGACGTTCAGGAAGTTTATTCATCTGCCGTCATGGACGAGGCCGGTTGATGTCCGTCCTGATCGTGACCACCCCGACGCTTGAGGGAAAGCGGATCGTCCGCTACCTCGGCATGGTCACGGGCGAGGCGAGTGCCGAAGTCGCGCTGGTCTCGGATAAGCCTGTCGCCGGTTTTGCCGACGCTTATCACAAGGTAATTCCCGGTGTGCGCGACAACGCACTGAACGGGGCCATCCAGGGCGCCCAACACGTCGCC
>JANOEV010000377.1:0-2868 GCA_031413695.1 Burkholderiales bacterium | reverse complement strand
CCCGCCTTTGAACACCACTTCGGCCACTGTCACGATGAGAAAGACGAGGCTGACCGACCTCGCCTACCGCGCCGAGCCGATCCCGGGCGTGACCTTTCCCGAGGATGCGATCGTGCAAGCCCTGCTCGAAGTCGTGCAGCCGACCCAGTTCGTGCCCAACCTCGACATGTTGCGGCGCCCGGCCGAAGAGCGTCTGTTGCGTACGACCGGCCGAGTCGTCGTCGAAGGCGGCCTGTCTTGGCGCGAATGGTGGAAGGAGCAGCGCGCCACATTCCAGGGCATCCGCGCCAAGGTGACGGTCGACGCCCTGGCAGCGGCGGCTGCGACGATCGTCTGGCGGCAGGGCCAACGTCACGTGCGCATGCTGGGCGAAGATCTGGCTGGCACGCCACCGATCGACGGTGCGCTCGAGGTCGTGCTGACCGGGCCGCAGATGCATGCGCTCATCACGGCGCTGCAGGCTGGCGGGTTCACTGATCCGGTCGCCATGCGCGTGGCCACCGGCATGCCGCTCGTGCGGCAACTGCAATTGCAGGCGGCGACCGGGCGCACCCAGGTGACCATGCCGGCATCGGAGCATGCCGCCTTCGATGCGCTGCTGGACCTCGTGCAACAACAAGTCGATGCCGAGCTGTGGCAGCTGTATCGCAACCCAACTGATGAACCCGACCGGGCCGCGTTCTGGCGCGCCGAGCGACGTTGGCTCGAGAACAATCCCGACCCGACCGAACGCACGCGCCGGTTGTTTGCCCGCGCGGTGCAGAACTGGACCTTGCTGTCGAAGAACCTGCGCGCTCGGGCTATCGATCACGTCATGGCTTGTGCGGACCGGCGTCAGCTGCTGCGCGAAGCCGATGGCGAACGCATTCTCGAGGTGCTGGCCAAGCAGCCGGAACTTGGTGAGCTGGAGTTGCGCCTGCTCGAACTGGCAGCTGGGGTGCCGGGCGATCGGGTCTGAAATTGGATTCGACAAACGCGCTGATTGTGTCGCCGAAGCTGATTGTGCCGCGCCTTCCGCCAGCATCGCTTGAAAGGCCGGGCTGAGCGCCAAGGCTAATCGCACCGCATCGTCAGCCGCCAGCGGTTGTGCGAGCAGTTGTTCCGCCAGGGCGCGAGCCGCTGATCGATCTTCGTTATTCTTGTGCAACGTGGCACCTGCGCCGACGTTTTGTTTAGCGTAAACATCGACAAATGCACCGTTCTTCTCGATCTCGGTAACCGCACATCCGCTAATGCCGACCGCCAACAGGCACATCGGCAGTATGGTCAATCGTGTCATTTCGCAGCTCCCGTGGTGGCAGGGGTGATTGGTCTGAGAGGTGGCGTTTGACCGGTTGCCGCTGCCGCTTCGCGTGCATACGCGCGCCATCCGCCGATTTGTTGCACGGTCTTGTTGGCGCTGACCCAATCCAACAATGGCGTATCGGCGTCAAACCGCCGGTAGCGGTCAAACATTGACTGCGGCTGCGGTACCGATGCGAGTGTTGAGATGACCGGTACCTGGGTTGTTGCTGCCGACGGTAGCGCAACAGCAGCGGGACGATGATCGTGACGAGCGGCCTGCTGCGCGTTTACCGCGAGCGGCACACTGGAAGACGCCGCCAAAAGCGCGAAGGCGGCGAGTCGGTGTCGGGCGACAAACGGAAATTGGGCAAAGTGCATGATGTTCTCCAACAATGATGAAAAATCACCGGGAAAAACATCGATCCCAACGGCATCACCACGCTGGAAATATTTGTTATCGGGATCCCGGCGGCTTAGGCGCGGGAACGCGACGGCGGTCGCTGCGGCAATTCAGCAATGAAGCTGGTGAAGGAAACACTGTCAATCGTCTGTTGCGTGTCGTGCAGCGAGTTTTGCTGCAACGCCGGCATTGTTGGCGGGACGATTGCGCCGGCGAGATGGCACAGTACACAATGCGAGCAGGAATTGCCATCGGCGTTGTTATTGGATACGTCCGGGTCGTGGCATGGCATGGTCATCCGATCGGCATCCGCAGTCACGTCGATCATTTTTGATTGATCCGGCGCAATGGCCGTGTCTTTGGACTCCGCAAACGAGGCAATCGGCATGGTCGATGCGAGCACGCCTGCAACCGGCAGCCAGGCGATCATCCACGCCAAAATCAGTTTGAGTAAATATTGCCGATGCATGCCGCTAGGATAACAGAACAGTTGTTTAGTTCAAATCTGTGCCGGCTACACGATGAGTCGTGCCACCCATGGCAGCACAATTGCACCAAGCAATGCATGTAGCCCCATGCCGAGGCTGGCGTAGGCACCCGCGCGGGGGTCGACTGAATATGCACGGGCCGTGCCGATGCCGTGTGCCGCCACGCCCACGGAAAAACCGCGCTGCGACCAGTCGCGTATACCAAGCAGATTCAGCAATGGTGTGGCAACCAATGCGCCAACAATGCCGGTGGTAACAGCGAACACCGCGGCGAGTGTCGGCGAGCCGCCGATTTGTGCGGCGATACCCATGGCGATGGGGGCGGTGACAGATTTTGGCAGCAAGGAGGCGACCATGATTTCTGGCGCATCGAGTAACCGGGCAATACCAACTGCAACAACCACGGACACCGTGGCACCCGCCAGCATGGCAACCAGCAGCGGAATCGCGCGCTCTGCCAGTTCCTTCCACAGCCGGGCCAAAGGAATGGCCAGTGCGACGGTGGCGGTGCCGAGCAGAAAATGGACAAACTGTGCGCCCTTGAAGTACACGTCGTAACTGGTGCCGGTCGACAGCAGCACCGCTATGATTAACGCCACCGCAATCAACACAGGATTGGCCAGCGGGTGTTTTTGCGATCGCTGGTAAAGACTATCGGCGATAACATAGGCGACCAGTGTCAAGGTCAGGCCAAAC
>JANOEV010000376.1:0-8266 GCA_031413695.1 Burkholderiales bacterium | reverse complement strand
ACATCACCAGAAATTATCAATTCCACAAAACCCAGGCTTTAACACCCAAATCCCGCTTCACCTTCAAATCCCCATCAACAGCAGGCCCCAAAATACCAGAGCACCCACCTCAATCGGTTGTCACGTTTTTAAAGAACAATTCGAAAAATTTATTGCCGCGCTGCTGCTTTTGCGACTTGTTTCGAAGGATTGCCATTATGCGGTGCAACAAAGTCTTGGTCAACCCCCTTTTGCAAAATAGTTTTAGGATTTCGCAAAAAAACAGGTTGCTCACGGCCGCTAATTGACCGTGACACGTGCGAACTTACGCTTGCCCACTTGTGCGACGACTGTCGCACCCTTTGGAACGACTAACAACTTGTCCACAACCTTATCCCCGTCCAGACGCACACCACCCTGCTCAATCATCCGAACCGCCTCACCGGTGCTGGGCGTCAACTGCGACTGTTTGAGTAATTGTGTGATGACAAGCCCCTCACCAATCGCCTGAACAATCACCTCGGGCATTTCGTCTGGCGCGCCGCCGCGATGGCGCAATTCGAAATCAGCCAATGCCGATTGCGCCGCGTCGCTTGAATGAAAGCGCGCGACAATTTCTTGGGCAAATTTAACTTTGACGTCACGGGGGTTCTTTCCCGCTTCGACGTCGCCCCTTGCACGCGCAATTTCTGGCGGCGTCGAAAACGACAACAGGTCGATATATTTCCACATCATGGCGTCAGAGATACTCATCAACTTGCCAAACATCTCGCTCGGTATATCAGTAATTCCAACGTAGTTGTTTTTTGACTTCGACATCTTCTCGACGCCGTCCAACCCTTCCAACAACGGCATGGTCAAAATGCACTGCGGTTCTTGTCCATATTGTTTTTGCAGCTCTCGTCCGACCAACAAATTAAATTTTTGATCTGTACCGCCCAATTCGAGATCAGCCTTTAACGCAACAGAGTCATATCCCTGCATTAATGGATACAAGAATTCATGTACAGAAATCGGCGTATTACTATGAAACCGCTTTGTGAAATCATCGCGCTCCAGCATCCTCGCCACCGTCCAACGAGATGCGAGTTGAATCATCCCGCGCGCGCCCAACGGATCACACCATTCGGAGTTATATCGAATCTCGGTTTTTTCCGCGTCAAGCACGAGGCTGGCCTGCTTGAAATAGGTTTTGGCGTTTTCTTCGACCTGCTCCCGGGTCAACGGCGGGCGGGTTGAATTGCGCCCGGATGGATCGCCGATCATCGATGTAAAGTCGCCAATCAGAAAGATGACCTGGTGCCCCATGTCCTGCATCTGACGCATTTTATTCAACACAACCGTGTGGCCCAGATGAAGATCAGGCGCGGTTGGATCCAGCCCCAGCTTGACACGAAGAATCCGGCCACTTTCGAGTTTGCGCGCCATATCAGCTTCGAGGATCAACTCCTCGGCACCACGTTTGATGATGGCTAGTTGCTCTTCAACGGTTTTGGCATCTGTGTGGGACATATTGGACCAGTAGGGAAAACGAAAACAAATCAAGGCACTTTCTGATATTCTTCAACACTTGCTTTAGACATTCATCGACCTGCACATGAATAATGCAGAACTTAAAATTTTAGCGCATCGCGTGCGCTCCGAGCTACTTGAATTTGTCGGCCGCGCACAGGTCCGGCGCGTGGCAACCGCAATTGCGGTTTTGCTGGTTATACCCGTCTTTGGTCTGTTGACGGCGTTTGGGGTTTCGTCAGACACCGATTTATCCAGGATAGCCCGCAAAGATGTCGTGCAGTCCTTGTTACTACCGCCATTTGAGAACCACGCTGCTGGCGCTGAGGCGTTTCGATCGTCAGAAAGAGTCCAAAAGGGCGATTCAGTGGCAAGCCTTCTCCAGCGATTAAGCGTCAGCGACCGGCCCGCGTTTGAGTTTTTGCGCACGTCGCAGGATGCAAAATCCATTTTCCAATTGCGGCCGGGTAGAACCGTCCAAGCGGTGACAGGCAGCGACGGCGAATTGCATTCGCTGGTTTACCTGCACAGTACCGACAAGTTGCTGGAGGTCACGCGACAGGGCAACCGCTTCTCCGCCGCCGAGCGAACAATTGCGCCGACGATACGTACCGTTCATAAAGCGGGGGTTATCCGATCATCGCTTTTCGGTGCGACCGACGCGGCAAACATTCCCGATGCCGTTGCAAACCAGCTGGCCCGCATATTTTCCACCGACATTGATTTTCACGTTGATTTGCGAACTGGCGACCGGTTTTCGGTCATTTACGAAATGCTTTACCACAACGGCGAATTTCTCCGGGCAGGCCGCGTTGTATCGGCGGACTTCACCAATAAAGGCAAGAAATTTGACGCGTTCCTGTTTACCGATACCGACGGTCAGGATGGCTATTACAGCGGCGATGGCACCAATCGCGCAAAGTCGTTTTTGCGATCCCCGCTCGCGTTTTCAAGGGTATCGTCAGGTTTTGGCGGGCGCATGCACCCAATATTCAAGAATTGGCGCCAACATACGGGCGTCGACTTTGCCGCTCCGCGCGGAACGCCGGCGTGGGCAACCGCAGATGGCACGGTGGAATTTGCCGGTGTTAAAGGCGGCTACGGCAATGTCGTTGAGGTTCGTCACTCTGGGTCGGTATTGACCTTGTATGCCCACTTGTCGGGCTTTGCATCCGGTGTGAGAAAAGGCGCACGCGTGAGTCAGGGGCAAACGGTCGGCTTTGTCGGTTCGACCGGTTTTGCGACGGGCCCGCATTTACACTACGAATTCAAGATTGCCGGTCAGCATCAGGATCCGATGCGGGTCGCATTGCCAAAAGCGGACCCTCTTGCGGCAAAGTACATTGCCCAATTCAGGAATACATCGTCGGCGCAAGGCGAACAACTTGCGCTGCTGCAGAACACCAGTTTTGGCCGCTTCGAGTAGTCTGTTTATCGGCGTGATGTCCGGCACCTCGCTCGATGGTGCCGACGCTATCCTCGCTGACTTTGCGAATCCATCACCGCGGATAATTGGCTTTGCCAGCGAACCCTATTCGCACGACCTGCACCAGGAGTTGCTTGCGCTCAATCAGTCCGGACAAAACGAGATCGAACGCAGCCATGTCGCCGCAAACAAACTCGCCGCGATTTATTCCGGCGCTATCGCGTCCGTTTTGGCGAACGCCGGACTCGACAGCCGCAGTGTACGGGCGATTGGTTGCCACGGCCAGACTGTGCGCCACCGGCCAGAACTTGGTTTCACAACGCAACTTAACAATCCGGCACTTCTCGCAGAGCTGACCGGGATTGACGTTGTTTCGGATTTTCGTGCGCGTGATGTCGCCGCGGGTGGTCAAGGCGCGCCGTTGACGCCGGCGTTTCACGATGGCGTATTTCGTTCGCCGACCGAGGCAAGGGTTGTTGTCAATATCGGCGGGATTGCCAACATCAGCATCATGGCGCCCGACCACCCTGTCTGGGGTTTCGATTGCGGCCCTGGAAACTGTTTGATGGATCTTTGGGTGATGCAGCACCAGAAAAGCCCATTTGACAGAAATGGCGAATGGGCGTCGCAAGGACGATTGTCCGAAAGACTTTTTGACCGACTGAAACAAGCTGCTTATTTTTCGGCGGCGCCACCGAAAAGTACCGGCCGCGACCTGTTCAACGCCGGCTGGCTTGCGCAATTTCTCGCCGGCGAATCGCCGATTGACGTTCAGACAACATTGCTTGAACTGACGGTGTGGGGCATTTCGTCCCATGTGTTGCGGTACGCACCATCGACAAAAGCATTAATAGTCTGTGGTGGCGGCGCCTATAATTCGGCGATCCTGGCGCGGCTGGCATCTTTACTCCCTAACGTGCGCATTGGAACAACGGATCAATACCAGATTCCCGCACAGCAGGTCGAAGCACTTGCTTTTGCGTGGCTTGCGAAACAGTGTGTTCAGGGTCTTGCGCTTGATCTGACGCGCACCACGGGCGCGCGTCAGCCCAACATTCTTGGCAACATCACCCAAGCATGACCCGGAAAGTCAACGAGCCGCTGCCAGCGCTTGTTCAATATCCCAAATAATATCGTCGATGGTCTCGAGTCCGATCGACAAACGAACCATATCCGGCGGAACACCGGCCTTGATTTGATCGTCCTCGCTCAGCTGCCGGTGTGTTGTTGAGGCGGGATGAATGACCAATGACTTGGCATCGCCAATATTGGCCAGATGCGAAACGAACTGCAGCGCCTCAATAAATTTGACGCCGGCAGCAAAGCCGCCCTTGATGCCAAACGACAATAATGCACCCGCGCCCTTTGGCATGTAACGTTTCACCAGCGCGTGATAACGGTTCGACGGCAGCCCCGGATAACTCACCCATGCGACTTGCGGATGCGCATTCAGAAACTCGGCCACCTGCATTGCATTTGCACAATGTCGCTCCATTCTCACCGGTAAGGTTTCCAGACCCTGCATCAACTGCCACGCATTAAACGGCGCGAGCGTCGGGCCATAAACACGCATCACCTCCATGCGCGCTTTCATGGTGTACGCAAAATCGCCAAACGTTTCAAAAAAACGCACCCCGTGATAACCGGCCGATGGTTCGTGCATACCCGGAAATTTTGCGGCAATTCGCGGCTCGCCCCATGGAAATTTTCCGCTCTCCACCACCACGCCACCCATTGTCGTGCCGTGACCGCCCATGAATTTGGTTGCACTGTGAAGAACAATATCCGCACCGTGTTTGAGCGGTTGACATAGGTATGGTGACGCTGCTGTGTTATCCACCACAAATGGCACCTCCGCCTCCCTCGCGATCTTGCCGATCGCTTCGAGGTCGATCATGTTGATTGCTGGATTGCCCAGGGTTTCTGAAAAGACCACCTTTGTATTTGGTCTTAATGCCCGCCGAAAATTTTCCGGGTCGTCAGGATCAACCAGTGTGGCGTCAATTCCCAGCTTCTTGAAATTGACGCTGAACATCGTGTGTGTGCCGCCGTAGAGCTTGGACGACGAAACAATATGATCGCCTGTTTCCAAAATATTCAGCAAGGCGACCATTTCGGCGGCCTGTCCGGATGCGGTGGCAACCGCCGCCCTGCCGCCCTCGAGCGCCGCGCAGCGCTCTTCAAACGCCGCCGTGGTCGGGTTTGACAGCCGCGTGTAGACGTTTCCAAATGTCTGCAAATTGAACAGGGACGCCGCGTGTTCAGCGCTGTCGAAGACATAGGATGTTGTTTGATAAATCGGCAGCGCACGCGAACCGGTGGCGGCATCCGGAATTTGTCCGGCATGCAGCGCAAGCGTTTCAAACCCGAATTGACGATCAGCCATGTGTAACTCTCGACGATAGGTGATGGCGCATTTTATCGTCTGATGCAAATCGTGCCCAATACGCATTGAACATGACCTATGCGCCGGATGGATATGACGCCGCAGATAATAAAAATCGTTATCCGGCGCGGTGTTTGCGGCATTTATGGCTGAAAGTGCCGGCGCAATGGCGGGTTTGGCAAACTTCTGCTACAAGACTTTTCCGGGATTCATGATGTTTTGAGGGTCCAGCGCGCGCTTGATTTGACGCATCATGTCGAGCGCAATCAGTGATTTATGTTTGGTGATTTCAATGCGTTTGAGTTGCCCCAAACCATGTTCGGCGGAAATGGATCCGCCAAACTCATCAACAAGCGCGTACACAATGTCGTTGATCGAAACGGCGTTCAGCAATCCTTGCGCCGGCAGGCCGCAGTTGTAGTGCAAATTTCCGTCGCCGAGATGACCGAAACAGACAATTGAAATATCGACAAATGCCTGCTTTAACGCGGCATCGCATTTTTCGATGAAGGCCGGAATGCGCGATATTGGCACCGAAATATCGTGCTTGACGTTTTTTCCCTCGATGCGCTGAGCCTCGGAAATTTCCTCCCGCAATCGCCATAGCGCTTTGATTTGGGCTTGCGACGCCGCGATCGCGGCGTCCAAGACTTCACCTGTTTCAAATGCCTGTGCCAATTCGGCTTCCAGCCATTCACCGATAGGTGCATTGGCGCGCGGGTCATTTGCTTCAATCAAAACATGCCACAAATATTTTTGCGCAAACGGTTCTTGCGTGTTTGGAATATGCCGCAAAACAAGGTCCAGGCAAATCCGCGAGACCAGCTCAAAACCGACCAGTCGATCTGCAAAGGCGCGCTTGAAACGATTGAGCAAAGAAACGGCGTGTTCCGGGGAGGCAACCGCGACAAACGCAACCGCCCTCGTCTTTGGCATCGGGAAAAGTTTCAACGTGGCGCCCGTGATCACGCCAAGCGTGCCTTCCGCACCGATCAACAGGTTTCGCAGATCGTACCCGGTGTTGTCCTTGCGCAATCCAGACAGCCCGTGCCAAATATCGCCGGCCGGCGTGACGGCCTCTAACCCCAACACCAAATCACGCGCATTGCCGTAGCGCAACACGTTGGTGCCGCCTGCGTTGGTTGACAAATTTCCGCCAATCGTACAACTGCCCTCCGCAGCGAGTGAAAGCGGAAACAGTCGATCTGCCGCACGTGCCGCCTCCTGCACATTTTGCAAAATCACCCCGGCATCCACCGTCATGGTGTCGTTGTCATTATCAATGGCGCGGATGCGATTCATGCGATTGAGCGACAAAACAATTGCTGCGCCAGAAGTGTCAGGCACACTTCCGCCAACCTGACCGGTGTTGCCACCTTGCGGCACAATCGGTATTTGATGTGCCGCGCAAATCTTGACCACTGCCGCAACCTCGGCTGTGTTTGCCGGACGGATCACTGCCCGCGCTTTGCCTGTGTAAGTGCGACGCCAATCGCTCAGAAAAGGCCCCGTGTCCGACAATGCGGTGAGGCAGGCGGCTTCGCCAACCACCGCGCGCAGTTCTTCAATGACTTGTGTCTGTCTCATGTTGACGGCGGCACACCACGAATCTTGGCGAGCATTGCCGTTGTTGAGCGCTCGTGTTGAAAGGCGATGGCATGCACTTCCCCGCCCCACGATCGTACCTCGCTCGCGCCAACAATACGGTCAACCGCCCAGTCGCCCCCCTTGACCAGCACATGCGGTCTGGCATCCAGAATTTGTGCAATCGGCGTGTCTTCTTCGAACCACGTGACCAGCGATACACATTCGAGTGCGGCAATGACTGCCATGCGATCTTCGAGAAAGTTGATTGGTCGGTCGTCACCTTTGCCGAGTCGTCGTACAGAGGCGTCTGAATTCAGCGCAACAATCAGTGAAGCGCCAAGCGCCGCGGCTTCCGCCAAATAGGTCACATGCCCCCTGTGCAATACATCAAATACGCCATTGGTAAAGACCACTGGCTTTGGCAGGCTGCGCACCCGCGCGATGAGATCGGCAGGGTCGGTGAATTTTTTTTCGAAGTCGGGTTGCATTGCGGCATTTTAGCTGCCGCAATGCCTTCGGGCGGTGGTGCCCGAAAATTTACATCCTAACCGGCAACGGCGGGTGAAGTCGTAACTGATTGGGCGGCGGCGGCGGCGGCCATGATGGCGATCAGTTCTTTGCGAAACCGGTTCAGATCGCTTGTTGTTTCAAAGGTCCGGTCAAACAGCACCGAGAGTTGTTTCAAAATGCCGTTGATGACACGCCCCTCCCACACTTTGTCAAACTGGATTTGTGTGTCGAGCCAACGCTCCAGCCACGTCGGATCGGGCAACCGGGATTGGACTGTGTCGTTCGGGAAAAGTGATTGATTTACATGCAAGTTGGTCGGATGCAGCGGTTTGCCCGCCTTGCCGGCGCTCGCCATGAGCAGGCCAATCTTGGAATACGCAAGTTTGGCGTCGTTGCCGACTCGCTCCATCGAGATTCACTCCTCGCGCAGGCGGGCGTCCTCCGCGCGGCAACGATCGAGGAACTCTTCGACATCGCGATGGCATTCGGCGCCCGCGCACTGCCCAAGTCGCGACGCACCGCCGTGCTCACCAACGCCGGCGGCCCGGGAATCCTGGCCACCGACGCGCTCGCTGCGGCAAGCGTGGACCTCGCCGAGCTGAGCCCGGCCACGATCAAGACACTCGCGGCGATTCTTCCGGCTGAGGCGTCTATCCGAAATCCGCTCGACATGGTCGCGTCGGCAACGCCGCCCTCATACGCCAAGGCGCTCGCCGCGCTCCTTGCCGATCCAAACGTGGACGCCGTAGTGCCGATCTTCGTGCCGCCCTACGGCATCAGGCAGGAAGATGTGGCCGACGCAATTGTCACCGCCGCGCGCACCGAACTCACCAAGCCGATTCTCGCCGTGCTGATGGGCCGTGAAG
>JANOEV010000375.1:0-7508 GCA_031413695.1 Burkholderiales bacterium | reverse complement strand
TGGAAAACACCGTATCAATATTTGAATCCCGGCATCAAGGGTGAGATCGATGTGTTCAGCTTCGGCGCCGACAAACAATCCGGCGGCGAGGGCAACAACGCCGATATTGGATCGTGGGCGCTTTGATTGAACGCGCCGTTCCCTCCTGCCGATGCGTGCGTTCGGGGAAAAACGCCCTGAAAGGCACGCGCGGTTTCACGCTGGTTGAGATCCTGGTGGTGGTGGTAATTGTCGGTATCGGGCTGTCGATCACGGTTTCAAATTTATTTGTCAGCGACGAAGAACGGGTGCGTCAGGAAGCCGAACGCCTGATAGCGCTGATTGAAAAGACCCGTGATCAGGCGGCGTTCTCGGGTTATCCCATCGCCATGCGCCTCACCGATCAGGGCGTGGCGTTTCTGGAACGCGATCCCAACAGCATTGAAGCAAAATGGATCGATGCCACCAGCGGCAGTTTGAAGCCGCGTGCGTGGCGCGATGGCGTAACGGCAACGCTGGCGGTTTCCGGTACCAACATGGCGTCGGCTGCACGCGGGAGCACCGATCAGCAGGTGGTCACGTTTCTGCCGGCCGGGGTTGGTGTGCCGTTCACGCTGCGGGTGGCGTCAACAACGCATCAGCGCATGATTGTGGGTGACGCACTCGGCAATGTGTCGTTTGCAGTCGAAAAAGCACCACCATGAATATCAACAAACGGCACGGCTTCACGCTGGTTGAAGTACTGATCGCGCTGGCGATTTTGTCAATCGCACTCGCCGCGACCATGCGCGCCACCGCCATGGCCACCACCAGCGCCGATGAGGTGAAGATAAAGACCTATGCCACATGGGTGGCACAAAACCGCATTGCCGAACTCACCGCGCGCCGGGTGTTTCCCGCCAGCGGCGAACAATCCGGGCAGGCGACCATGGCCGGCATCAATTTTTATTGGCAACAAACCACCAATGACACGCCGAACGTCGAGTTTCGCAAAGTTGATGTCGCGGTCATGGTCGCCGGTGAAACACACAAACGCGCGGTGTTAACCGCTTATCTGACGCGTGGCGGTTCATGAAACCCGGCGCCCGCATGCAACACCAGCCTCAAACCCGGCATCAATCAGCCTTCACCCTGATCGAGGTAATGGTGGCAATGGCCATTTTTGCCGCGCTGGCGGTGATTTCATACAAAACGTTATCGAGTATTTTTGATACGCGTGACCGATTGCAAACCGCCTCCTCGGCATTGCGTGATCAGGCACTGTTTTTTGCGCGTATCGAAAGCGACCTGAATGCCTTGCTGCCCAGGCCGGTGCGCGATGGTGACGGCGCCCCGCAGCCGGCGTTAAAAATTCTGCCGGTCGCGCAAAGAGCCGATGACGCCACCATCGTCTTCACCCGCACCGGTTTTGCCGCCGGCACGGGTGCCGCCGCCGCGCCGCAACGCGTCGGTTATCGCTTGAAAGACAATACGATTGAGCTGCTGATCTGGGATGGACTCGATCAGGCACCACGCACCCTGCCAAACGCCTACCCCGCGCTAAAAGGTATTCGTGAATTTCGCTGGCGCATCCTCGAAAAGGAACGCGTCGACGACCTGACCGCCGGCTGGCGGCTCGACTGGCCGACACGCAATGACACCGATTTGACCAGCGTGATGCCGGCGGCGTTGGAACTGACGCTGACACCGGTCGCCGGGGCGCCGGTGGTGCGGGTGTTTTCGCTGCGCGATATTTCGACCACCGGCGGGGTTGGCCGTGCCGGGTAACCGACAGTCGCGACGCAACGCGCCTGCCGCCGCACCTGCCGCGCAACGCGGCGCCGCCATCATTACCGCCCTGCTGGTGGTGATGCTTGCCGCCACCATTTCGAGCATTCTGCTGGCGCAACAGTCAGAGGCACTGACGCGTGTGCAGCGCGCCACCGAACGCGCGCAACTCAATCTTTACGCCAACACCACGCTGACCTGGGCGCGCACCGCCCTGCTGCTGCAGCAAAAAAACAGCACCTATGTTTCGCTGGGGCAGCCTTGGGCACAGGGCTTGGTGGCGCGACCAATTGAAACAGCGACAGCGGCCGGATTATTGCGCGACGCACAGGCAAAATTCAACGTCAACAACTTGGTCGACGGCGTCGGCAAACGGCGCGCCGCCGATGTCGAGGTGTTTGTCCGCCTGCTGGAAATATTAAAACTCGACACCGGTATTGCCGACGCAGTGGTCGACTGGCTGGATACGGATGACGATGTTTTAATGCCGGGCGGCGCGGAGAACAGCTATTACTGGGGTCAGCAACCGGCCTATCGGGCAGCCAACCGCAAAGTCGACAGCATCGACGAGCTGCGCCGGGTCAAAGGGATTGATGACCGGGTTTTTACAATCATGTCGGCGTATATCACCGCCCTGCCGTCTCCGCCGTCGGCCAACGGCGAACGAACCAAGATCAATATCAACACCGCGTCCCAGCAAGTGTTGCAGGCTGTGTTTGGGGCAATCCCGGCGGAGGAGGCGGCGGAGGTGATACGGTTACGCGAACTGCCGTTCAAGGATGTGGCCGACATCAAAGAACGTCGCAAGACGATTCCAGTGGCGGCAATCGATAATTTTCTCGATGTCACCAGCCGGCACTTTGAGGCCGAACTGGCGATCACCGGCGAGACCGCACAGGTGCGCCAGGCAGCGCTATTGCAGCTACAAACCAAGGCGCCCGCCACGGCGGTCAGCGCCTGGCCAGCTATAATTTGGCTCAAAGAGCAGTAACCAACAACTTCGATTGCCGACCTTTGCCACGATTCATTTTTATTCCGGATAGCGACGTCTTTGACACCGCAACCATGGTGCGTCAAGTCGTCACCCGGACCGGCCTCATTCCTGTACAGACTGACGGCACGCTTGCGGCGTTGACGGCCGCCGCAATGCCGCACGACGAAACTATCATCGTCATCCCGATTGCGCGCATCGCGTTTATCGACGCCCTGTTGCCGCGTGTCTCGGCGCAAAAACGCGACCAGCTGGTCAACTTTGCCATCGAAGACAAACTCACCATCGATCCGTCAACCGTGCACGCGGTGGTGATCGGATCATCGTTAACCGGTGCGGATCGTTTTATCATCGCCGCCGTCAGCAGCGACTGGTTTACCAATGTGATGCACTGGCTGCAAGCGGCGGGTGTTGCGCCGCGTGTTGCATTGGCGGAAACCGCGTTACATCGCATCAACCAAAACGAGTGGCGCGTCGTCATCAACGGCGATCGCGGCACCGCGATTCGCCCGGACGGGCTGGCCTATGCACTCGATGTTGACAACCACACCGAGCCGCCATTCCAGTTAATGCTGGCAATCAACGAAGCCGTCGGCGCCGAAAGCGGCCGCGCGGTGCCCAAGACAATACGCGTTGCCATACCGGCGACGGATAACCAGATCGACGTCACGGCGTGGCAACAAAAATTGGGCAATCAGATCATGGTGGCCATCGAGCCGGATCATCAGGCGGTAAGCGGCCTCGCGCAATTGGCAGGCGTCGCCTTCGGCGGCAGGAACAACAGTGGTAATTTTCTGATGGGCAGGTTTCTGCCCGCCAGTCGTGCCGTTTCAGCCATAAATGCCCTGAAACCCGCTCTGGCGCTTGGGTTTGTCATTTTATTGCTGCAGTTTGTTTTTGTTGCGGCCGACGCGTGGCGGCTCGATCGCGAACGACGCAGCATTGACGCGTCGATGCGCCAGCTGTTCCAAACCAGTTTTCCGGAAGCGACCACCATTGTTGATCCCGCTTTGCAAATGTCGCGCAACCTTGCACGGCTCAAATCGGAACGCGGCCTCGGCACCGATCCGTTACGCGAGGCATTCGCCGCTGCCGCGAGCATCACCAAGGCCCTGCCGGCGGAGTTTTCGACGGCCATCAATGGTGTGCGCGCCGATACCAATCGACTCAGCGTTACTTTTGTATCGCTGACGACGCCACAACGAACACAGCTACAAGACATTGTGACGCTCGCGGCCACATCGCCAGGCGCACCAACAGGTGTCGCGCTTGACGGCGATACATTGGTCATCCCGATCGGCGAACGGCCATGAATACAAGCGTCCGCAAGCGGGTTGACGAATCAATTGCCGCGTCAATACGCGATTGGAAAATACGTTGGCAGTCTTTTTCCGAACCAAGCCGGCGCATTATTCTCGCGGCGACGGCAGTCCTGTTGATCGGTCTGTTTTGGGCGTTTATCTACCAACCATTGCAAACCAGCCGCGCCACCGATACTAAGCGCATTGCGGCGCTGCAGACACAGCTGCAAACCATGCAACGTCAAGGCGCCGAAATCGCTGCGTTGAAATCGGTCGCGCCGGTTGCGGCATCGCGCGGGCAGATACTCGCCGACAAAAACAGTCTTGACGGTATTTTTGGCGCCGCAGGCAGGGTCGAGATGACCGCCAATGCGACTTTTCGCATCACCACCCCGCGCATTCGTTATGCGGATTGGCTCGACGGGGTTGATCAGGCGCTGGCGCGGTTTCGTTTGCGTATTGTCAGCGTTGATGTAAAACGCGTCGCCGGTCAGCCAGCGGGTGGTACCGATGTGACCGCCGAAATCATCTTCGCCGACGCGGCACGTGGTGCGGGCACTTGAAAATCAAATTATTGATTGCAGTGGGTTTGCTGTCGGTGCTGATCGCCGCGGCGGCAATGATGCCCGCAACGGTGATGGAAAGCCGCATTAATCACCACTTGCAGGCAAGTGGTTTGAACCTGGGGCAATTTCGCGTGACCGGTGGAACCATCTGGTCGGGCAATGGTACCCTCGTCATCGGGTCCGCAAACAATGCAAACAACCGCACGGCCCCGCTCAACATCGGTCTACGGTGGTCGTTGGTCCCCACCGAACTGCTCGGTTTGCGCGTCGCCTTTGACGTGGTCGCGGATGGCAAGGCGCTGAACGGTAATGCACGCATCGGCGGCGGCTTCACCAGTGTCGCCATCAGTCAGGTTAATGTGATGACCTCGCTGGAAGTGATCGCCCGTTTCAACAGCAACCTTGCGTTACTCAGGGCGGCTGGCGACATCCGCCTGCACTCAAACAACGACACACTCACGATTGGTTATGCCACACCCATCCACGCCAGCGGCCGCATGCGAATCGTCGCCAGGGACGTGCGGCTGCGTACCATCAGCAACGACCCGTTCGGCAGTTATGAGGCGTCGCTGGTATTTGACAAACAGACCATCCGTTACCAGATCGACAAGGCCAGCGGCATGTTGACACTCAAAGGTGACGGCTTGGTTGCATGGTCGACACCAAGGCAGTTTCGTTACACCGGTGTCGCCGCGGTACCGCGGTCGGCGCCGTATTGGTTGACTGCGGCGCTGCTGTTGGCCGGCCGGCCCTCGCTCGACGGGCGTTTTAACATCGATTACAGGACGGGCTTTTAGATGAGCGCGCAACCGTCCGTTGAAGTGATTATCAACCACCCCGGGATTGACACAACCTCAGACTATGTCGCGCCATGGTGGCTGGCACGAGGCACCACCGGTGCACATTTGCAGACGGTCTATCCGGCGTTATTTGGTGCACGACCGGTCATCCGCTACATCCGTGAACGCTGGGACACCACACCACACGGCAAAGCGGACGGCGATTTTATCGACGTTGACCGACTCGCCTCGACCGTGAGCGCAACAGACCAGCCGGTGCTGGTGGTGTTTCACGGTCTCGAGGGCGATTCACAGCGACCCTATGTCGTGAACCTGATGTATGAAGCCGAGCGACGCGGCTGGCGCGGACTCGCACCACACTTTCGTGGCTGCAGCGGTGAAATCAACCGGCTGCCGCGCGCCTATCATTCAGGTGATGCCGCCGAGATCGACTGGATACTGCGGCGCGTAAAGGCCGAATCGCCCGATGCGCCGGTGTATGTTGCCGCTATCTCGCTTGGTGGTAACGCGACCATGAAATGGCTCGGCGAACAGGGCGCGGATGCGGCCGGCATCGCCAGGGCGGTTGCCGCGATTTCCGCCCCGCTCGATTTGATGGCCGCCGGCGAAGCGCTTGAGCACGGCTTTTGCAAGCTGTACACGCATAATTTTTTGCAGACCATGAAACGTAAATCACTGGCCAAACTCGCCATCCATCCCGGTATCTTCCGCCGCGAGGCGGCGCTCGACGCACGCACGCTGCGCGAATTTGACAATGAGATCACCGCGCCGCTGCACGGCTATCGCGACACCGATGATTACTGGACGCGCGGCTCCGCCAAGCCGGGGCTGATCGATGTGCGTGTGCCGGCATTGGTGCTGAACGCAAAAAACGACCCGTTCCTGCCGGCCGCCGCACTGCCATCGGCACATGAGGTGTCATCATTTGTGCAGCGTGACTTTCCCGAACAAGGCGGGCACGTCGGTTTTTTGAGTGGCCGCTTTCCAGGCCACGGTCGCTGGATGTCAACACGGGTGTTTCGTTTTTTTGAACACGGCGTTTGACACTTTTTCTTCAACCTTAATACTTATTCATCATGACGACAATTGCCACCGACATTTTTAAAGCCTACGACATCCGCGGCATCGTCGATAAATCGCTGACGGTTGCCGGCGTCGAATTGATTGGCAAGGCGCTCGGCACCGAAACCGTCAAGCGCGGCGGCAGCGAGATTGTGATTGGTCGTGACGGCCGGCTCTCGGGGCCGTCACTTTCGCAGGCGCTGGCACGCGGCATACAATCGACCGGCATTGATGTGATTGATATCGGCCTGGTTGCCACACCGATGGTCTATTACGCCGCCATTGAACTGGGCGCGCGATCCGGCGTGATGGTCACCGGCTCGCACAATCCACCCGACTACAACGGCATCAAGATGGTGATTGAGAGCGAGACGCTGGCGCTCGACGCAATCCAGGTGTTGCTGCGGCGCATCCAAGCTGATGATTTTGTGGTCGCCGCAACGCCGGGCGCATATCGCACGCACAACATCAACGATGCGTATGTGGCGCGCATTGTCGGCGACGTCAAGTTAAAACGCAAAATGAAGATTGTCATGGACTGCGGCAACGGCGCACCGGCAGCCATTGCAGTGCGCCTGTTTGAAGCGTTGGGATGTGAGGTGGTGCCGCTGTTTTGTGAAGTTGATGGCACCTTTCCCAACCACCACCCCGATCCATCGCGACCGGAAAATCTTGAGGACGTGATGCGTGCCCTCAGGGAGACAGACGCTGAAATTGGCATTGCCTTTGACGGCGACGGCGACCGGCTGGGCGTGGTGACCAAAGACGGTGGCATTATTTTTCCCGACCGGCAATTGATGTTGTTTGCCGCCGATGTGTTGTCGCGTGCGCCGGGTGGCACGGTGATATTTGATGTCAAGTGTTCACGCAATGTCACGCCGTGGATCAAGCAGCACGGCGGTGTGCCGCTGATGTGGAAAACCGGCCACTCACTGATCAAAATAAAAATGAAGGAAGTCGACTCGCCCATTTCCGGTGAAATGAGCGGGCATATTTTTATCAAGGAACGCTGGTATGGATTTGACGACGCGTTGTATTGCGG
>JANOEV010000374.1:0-2018 GCA_031413695.1 Burkholderiales bacterium | reverse complement strand
GGTACGCGGGTTTGCACAAATCTTGATGACCGGCAGGATCGGGTTACCGATAACGTTGCCCTGGCCTGTTGGAAAGAAGTGCACCGCGAAGCCGGATGCTGCACAAAGTGTCACCATCTCGGCGGCGGCAGACGAAGAATCCATAAACCACAGCCCTGAGCTGGTGGGCACTTCGGCTTTGTCGAGTACGCCGTCAACCAAACACTTCTTGCCGATTTTCTGAATGTTGCCCATCGCTTTTTCTTCGATGGTGGTGAGGCCGCCGGCAATATTGCCCTTGGTCGGTTGAGATTCAGAAAGGTCATCGGTCTTGTGGCGGTTGATCATATCCTGATAGCGATTAAACATGGCCATGAAGTCTTCCGCAACTTTTGGCGTGCGGCAACGCGCAGCAACGACTTTTTCGCCACCGGTGATTTCGCTGGTTTCACCGAAGACGAGGGTCGAACCAACTTCGTAAAGTTTGTCGAACGCATTGCCCACCGTCGGGTTGGCGCCACAACCGGATGTGGTGTCGGATTCGCCGCATTTGGTGGAGACCCACAATTCGCTGATCTTGCACTCTTCGCGGTGAATCTCCGATGCATTCTGCAAAAATTCGCGTGCGGCTTTTGAGGCACGCATGATGGTTTCGTGATCGCCGTGGCCTTCAATGCCAAAGCCGACAACCGGCTTGCCTGAGGCCGCAATGCCGTCAACAACACGTTTGGTCCAGCCGTCTTCAATGCCGATCACAATCACCGCCGCGACGTTCGGGTTGCAACCCGTGCCGATCAGGGTGCGGAAGTGAAGTGCCAAGTCGGCACCAAATTGCAAACGACCGTACGGATGCGGAATGGCGAGTGTGCCTTTGATGTTGTGGGCGACGGCCTCAGCGGCGGCGTTTGAAAGGTCGTCGACCGGCAAGACAATAACGTGATTGCGGATGCCGACGCGACCGTTTTTGCGGCGATATCCCCAGAAGGTGGTGGCGTTTGAAATGACTGACATATTGGTTCCTAAACCTAGAATTGTGAGTTTGAAGAAGTCACGGGCAGGCGCGACACGCGATCGTTAGGCTGCCAACTGCTCACCAGCGTTTTGTTTTGATATTGTGAACATGCGCGTGTTCGCCGGCTTTGATCGGCGCGACAACTTTGCCGATGTCCGTACCGTATTTAAAAATGGTGTCGCCCACCGCCATATCCTTCAGGGCGATTTTGTGGCCGATCGGAATATCCTGCAGCGCCTTGATCGGGATCTGCTTGTCGTCGTCCATGATCCACGCCGTCAGGTCGGCGCCGGCCTTGATACCCTCGACCACCGCAACGGCAACCGTGTCTTTTGCCTCGTGCAACACAAAATGAATCATGACAAACCTCTCAAAGTGCCGTAAATGGGATAACTGTCGCGCCCGTGGTGTCAGCGCCGGCCTGGGTGACCAAATGCCCAGATCAGATGTTATTCACTGGCGCACACAATGTCAAATAGATCATCTATATGAGTTGCCCGATTGCGGTATCATCATGTTGAATCAACCGTTTTGCCAACCCGGAAATTGACTTTTCACCGAGAATCACACCATGCGCAAATGGGAAGACCCAGCCAGACACCAAAAGTTGGCCGCCGGCACGGCACTCAATACCCCGCTATACAAAGAAATCAAGCGGCTGTTGACGGAAACCATCAGCGCAGGCGAATGGAAGCCCGGTAGCGCCATCCCCGCCGAGCGGCTGCTTGCGGCACGCTACAAGGTGTCGATCGGCACGGTACGCAAGGCGGTTGACGAATTGACCAATGAGCACATTTTGATCCGCCAACAAGGCCGCGGGACGTTTGTCGCCGCACACAATCGCGCCAGGTTGATGTTCCACTTTTTCCATATCGTGCGCGACGACGGCAGCAAACTGACGCCGGATGTGGTGATGCGCTCGTTCAACACCGGCTTGGCGGACAGCGAAGAAGCGGCGCATCTGGGTATCAAGCTGCGGGCGAAAGTTTTTCGTATTTGCAACGTCTTGCATTTGGCTGGCGAACCG
>JANOEV010000373.1:0-12643 GCA_031413695.1 Burkholderiales bacterium | reverse complement strand
ATCAGGCGACCGGGCATCTTGCGCTTCAGCGCGTCGGCGCAGGCCATGAAGCCGGCGTGCGGTCCGCCGAAGCCCATCGGCACCCCGAAGCGCTGGCTGGAGCCGACGCAAATGTCCGCACCGAATTCGCCGGGAGCTTTGCGAATAGAATCATCGACAGTGCGAGAAGACAGCGGCCGGTCAATTCATTCGGCTCCATACAATTTTAGGCGCAAGGCGTAACAGGAGGTAAAGCGAGATGAACGGCAGAACGATCAAGTTGCGATTAATCGAGCCGAATGACGCGGCGTTCGTTTTCGGGCTGAGGACAGACCCACGATACAACACACACCTCAGCAAAGTAGCGGGCACCGCAGGCGACCAACGGGTGTGGATTGAGCAGTACAAGCAGCGGGAAGCCGCCGGCGGTGAGTACTACTACATCATTCTTTCAATCGGGTCAGACGTTCCTATCGGCACAGTTCGGCTCTATGATTTTCATGACGATCGCGCTTCCTTTTCATGGGGCAGCTGGATTCTCAATGAAAACAAAACGCGTTATGCGGCGATTGAGAGCGCCATGCTTGTCTATGAAATCGGATTTGAAACGCTTGGCTTCAAATCATGTCATTTTGAGGTGCGAAAGGAAAATGAACGGGTAATTAGTTTCCATGAAAAATTTGGCGCCGTCAGAACCGGTGAAGATGCCATTAACTATTACTTTTCACTAAGCCCCCAGACTTATGCCGCGTTTCGGCAAAAAAACGTGGTCTTTCTCGCTAAAGGCTAACGCAAAGTAGGTTGCTCGTCTCGCCCGGGTGTGTTCAAAATTGCTCCCAATTCGATCAGGATGAAGCTAATTTAAAGATCGGTTGATGTGGCGCCGCCGGGCATTGTTGCTTATTGGCTTTTGAACGTGGGACGGGGTTAGGTGCGCATTGCATCCAAAGGCCAGTATTACTGCCAATTCGCGCAATTCTCCCGTTCGTGGCATTGACAAGCGTCTGTGCATAAGTCAGATTGCGCAAACAACTGCGCGGTCGGGCGTTTCGGGATTGCCCTGGGGAGAGAGAAATGAAGTTGCGGATAATGCTTGGAGTGGTTCTTGTCAGTTGCTTGTTCGTCAAGGCGGGATTTGCGGGGCAACAAGTAATTCCAGAATTGATTAGAGCCGTCCCTGCGGCGGGAACAAAATTTGCAACCGTAAACCCTTCGCCTGATGACCAGGCAATTCGGCAGCGCGATGTCGTGCTTGACTTGGATTCGCTGCGGGAATTGGGCAAAACGCTGGGAGCAGAGCCGACAACAGCTCAATATGTCAGAGTTTCATTTTTTTCTGACGCAACGTGGCTGGTCGAGCTGCAACGGGTTGAACCAACGTATTCGGGTGGCGTCGCTTATCTCGGCCGCATCCCGGGTGTTGCGAATAGTATCGCTGTGTTGGTTGATAACGATGGCGTGACGTCCATGCAGATCAATGCCCTGTCGCAGCGATTTTCGATTACCGGCTCTCGTGAATCAGGTTATGTCGTCAAAGAACTTGGTGAACCTCTCAGGCGCGACCATCCGCGCGAGCCAACGGTTGTTAATGCGCCACCAATGCCAATCGCCACGCCAATGACGGGCGTATCGGGTGACACCATTGAAATTGCCCGCGACGACGGTAGCACCATGGACGTGATGGTGGTCTATACACTGGCTGCGCGGACGCAAAACGGTAGCGTCGCCCAAATCAATGCCAATATTGATGCACAAATTGCACTGACCAATACGATTTATGCTAATTCGAATGTTGTCCAACGGTTACGGTTGGTCTATCGGGGCGAGACCAACTACACCGAGGTCAACATGGACACCGATCTACCAAGGTTGCGAGACGGTACCGATGGGTTCATGGACGACGTGCCAGTTTTGCGCGATATCTACAAAGCAGATTTTGTCAGTCTATGGGGTGCTTATAGCGATTATTGCGGCCTCGGCTATTTAATGGGGACCGAAAGCAGCGGCTTTGCTGCCAGCGCATTCAATATCGTTGCGTCACCGTCTTGCACTGCCGCAACTCATACACGTTTGCGCACGAATTGGGTCACAACATGGGACTCAGGCATGATAATTTTGTCGATCTCACCGCAAATACAACCGTAACACCAGAGGCGGGCGGTGCGGCAGTCGCCATCCAGTATGCGCACGGATACATTGACCTTACCAATCGATTCCGCACGGTGATGTCATACAACGAACAATGCATTGCTGGTGGGTTCAACTGCACACGAATTCCGCATTTTTCGAATCCATCGGTCAGCTTCAACAACGTTTCCGGATATGCTTCGGCCGTGTTGGCGACCACGGGCAATGTATCCAATGCGCACGAGCGGCAGGCGCTCAACGACACCCGCGATACGACGGCAAATTTTCGGACGGCACTCGCCTCGCTAACCGGCCCGGGCGCCATAAGCTTTGTTTTGCCAGCCTATTCAATCGTAGAGTCTGCCGGGACAATACAGATACCGGTCGCGCGGCACGTTGGTTCGACCGGTAGTGTGTCAATCAGTTACGCATCGGCGAGTGGTAGCGCGACATCCGGTTCTGACTTTACGGGGGTGAGCGGCACATTGAGTTGGGCAGACGGCGACACAACGACCAAATTCATTTCGGTTTCCATTCTTCAGGACGCTGTGCTTGAGGGGCCTGAGACGTTTTCGATTGCATTGTCGAGCCCGACGGGTGGCGCGACCATTGGTAGCGGGCTGATCGCGACTACCGTAACAATCAGAGATGATGAGCTTGATAATTTTCCGGCGGCTTGTGCAATCGGGCCGGGCTGGACGACGCCCCCTGGTGCAACGACAGGATGGATTGTGGCGTCAGATGACTACTACGGTGCAACCTGTAGTTTGAAGTCCAACGTGATGGCAAACGCCACTGTAGGCGCTGTCAATAAGGCGCAAATACAGTTTGCTGGAAACTTTGTCGCCGGCAACATAACCTTTGCTAGGCGCGTGTCGAGCGAATCCGGTTGGGATTGCTTCAGATTTCTCGTTGATGGTGTGACGCAAGGCGTTGGCGGATCATGTGCGGGCATTGGCGGCACCGGTGCTTCTGGCGAGCTGGGATGGGGCGTCGTTTCAATACCCGTTACGGCAGGATTCCATACACTCGTGTGGTCCTACGAAAAGGATGATTCCGCGACTGGCGGAAGCGACGCTGCCTGGATTGACAGTGTCGTTCTTCCGCTGGCGCCTACGATCGCCAAACAATCCGACTTTAACGGTGACGGCAAATCCGACATGGTCTACCGCAACGACCAGACCGGTCAGGTCTACATCGTCGGACGTAACGGCCTGGCTGCCGGCCCAGTGTCAGGCTTTGCCGTGACGGTGCCTAACCTATCGTGGAAGATTGTCGGCATGGCCGACTTCAACGGGGATGGTAAAGCCGACATTTTGTATCGGCACGACACCACCGGCCAAGTGTTTGTCTACCTGATGGACGGCACCAGCATCATCGGCTCAGGCTTTGTGCTGACCGAAGCCAACCTCGCGTGGAAGATCATTGCCGCGGCCGACTTCAACGGCGACGGCAAGGCAGACATCCTCTATCGCAATGATGTGACCGGCCAAGTGTATGTCTATTTTATGAACGGTACCGTACTTGCGGGTGGTGGCGGCTTCATCGTCACGGTCCCCAATCTATCTTGGAAGATCGTCGGGGTGGGTGACTTCAATGGTGATGGCAAGGCTGACCTGCTTTATTGGAACGACACCACCGGCCAAGTGTATGTCTACTTTGTGAATGGTGCAACGACCATTGGTGGCGGTTTTGTCCTGACCGAGTCCAACCTTAATTGGAAGATTATCTCGGTGGCTGACTTTAACGGTGACGGCAAGGCCGACATTTTGTACCGTCACGACGTGACCGGTCAGGTCTATGTTTACTTTGGCAACGGTGCGACCACCAATGGTGGTGGATTCATTGTGACGGCACCGAATCTGTCGTGGAAGGTGGTGGCGACGGGCGACTACAACGGCGATGGCAAGGCGGACTTGTTGTACCGCAATGACGTGACCGGCGAAGTGTTCATCTACTTGGTGAACGGGTCAACGACGACCAGCGGCGGCTTCGTGTACACCGAACCTAATCTTGCTTGGAAGGTGTTGAACTGATCAAGATTGATGACCGCCCTTGCTATCGGGGCAGTCATTTCTGCTGCGCCGATTACTTCACGATGTACCAACGCAGAGTAATACGTCACTAGCCACAAATGACGAAACGAATGGCCCCGGCACATGCCGGGTCTTCTTTTGATTCGAGCCAATCGCCGTTAGGCCAGCGCAGATGCAATTTGCCTTGTCAGTCATTGGCTGCGGCAACGCCATCAACTTCGTTTGGCGAAATTTAATCAAGCTCAATTTGATACGTCTATGTTCCAACAAAGACGTCCAAAAGGCCTCATGAAGATTGTGGGTATTCGCCTGTAATTTCAACAGCCCATCCATGGCAATCGGTTGAAGGCAATGTTTATTCTATTGGTTGACGGATATTCGTTTCCATGACAAATTCTGGTGAGTCCATTGGTTCGGCATTGCAGTGTCTGGGAATGCCGAAATCGATGATCCACGCCAGATTGCTTATGCAGCGATGTATCTACTTCGGTTAAGCAAGCATAAAGCCAAACTGCGGGAGGCGAAACGTACCCGAGATTTGTTGAAGCGCATACAAAATGGTCGATGTTTTTGCGTTGCTTGAGCAGGAAGTGGGAACCAAATTGATGGGGGAGGCGCTGCCCTAGTAAGCCAGGCTTTTGGGGCGCGGGTTGATTTTGACGAGAGTGGCAATTGCGCGGCGATTTGGCGGTTGCTGCCGCTATGTACGGCGTGACACAAATGACACAATACTGGTCAGCACACGCATGCTAACTTGTAAAAATTACCGTTCCAAAATAATGCTTGATAAGAAAAATGAAACAGGGGCAAGCATGAGAACAATTTATCAACGCGCTCTTCAAACACTGATTGATGTGATTCGCGGAGGGCATCTTGCAGCGGGCCGAGTTGTCGGTAGCCTATCGCGACCGATCGTCGCAATGTGTAGGCTCATCCGCTACCCATCCAGTCCGGAATGGGTTCTGGCTTGGCAGCTAGGCTGCGACTGGTTACCAAAATGGGTAAGCCGATTTAACGACGCCGGAAGTTACTTTTTGGCGCAGATTGCTAAAACCCTTGCGGGCTCGATCGCCGTATTACTGTTTGCCACTGGTGTTTCGACGGCGCAGACAATTCCAACCTATCCTGTGCTTTTCGTTCATGGGTTGATCAGTGATGGGTCATCTTGGGAACACATGGGCATCCGATTGTGGGGGCAGGACGAAGCGCTTAAGGGCGCGCGCTTGAGGGTGAAGCTCGATGCAAACGGCCAAGCATCGGGAGCCTCAGGGTGCGACTATTCTCTGAATTGGAGTTTAAAGGTCACCACATTTAGCCCGCTTGTCGATTCAGATTCCTACTGGTTAGGCAGCAAGCGCTATTTTGCAATCGACTTTTCTGCAAATAGAGACATGGATCTTTTCGAGCAATCGAAAGAGTTAAAGGAAGCTATTGGTTGCGTGAAGCAGGTTACTGGGATGCCGCAGGTGATTTTGGTAACACATAGCATGGGGGGGCTAGCCGCGCGCTATTATTTGCAAGGTATGGGGAGTCAAGCTTCTCCGCTGGTTTATGGTGGTGACGTGCAGAAATTAGTCACAATTGGAACACCGCACGGCGGAGCGGCGCACACCATTCAACAGGCAACGGCCACTAGTTTGGTTTTGGGACCGCTATTGGGAGAATTTGCCTTGAAGCAACTGGGCCCTCGAACAGTTGGATTACTTGCTCGAGATTCGTGGTGGATACGTCAACTTAACTTGGCGCCTGCTCTGCCGGATATTCCCTACGTATCAATCAAGGCCATCCAGCGTGGGCTGGGATTTGCCGCCGATCTAGTGTCTTTGTATACGGTCGGCGAAGGTGACGGAATTGTGCCTCTGGCTTCGCAGTCAATGTTGAATAGCGTACCCTTGGGTACTGTAGCCACTAATGGGCAACAGTTGAGGCACACTGAGTTCCAGACAGTCATTCAGGATGAAGGACGTATCTTTAGTTCAGATAAGGTCGCGCTTACAAGTGCGTGTCAAGGACTTGGCGCTGGGGAGGCAATTGCTCACCTTTGCGAAACCAAGAATAACGAGATCGTGCGAAAGGTGCGTTCTGAATTGTCCTCGGCAGCAGCAGCCGAGTTTTTTGCCATAACTAGTGGTGCAACTGCCGTTTCACCAACTCAAGTTAGGTTGAATGGAACTTACACTGTTTCCGACCCAAGTGCGTTGACGATCGGCATTAGTTGGCGGGTCAATGCGGGGCCGACAAATGAAGCTACCCAAACGTCATCTGCCGTCGAGGGAGCAATAGCGGCAACCATTTCTAGTGGGGTATTACCTACAGCAAGAATTTACTATCGAGCTTTCGTTCGCAAGAATGGGGTTACAAGTTATGGGAGAGAACGGCAGTTTTTCGTGCCGAACGTCGTAGGACCGCTCCAAGCACCAGTCCTTCAGGCGCCATTGAACGGCGCGGTCATTTCTGGAAGCCCTACCATTTCTTGGCTGCCCGTTGAAAATGCCGACCGGTATCGATTGTTTGTTGCGAAATCATCGGATTCTCTGCCTTCGGACCGTTTGGTCGGAAACTGCAGCGGTTGCGAGGTTCAGCAATACGTCGGCGGTACTAGTTCGCGTCTGCAAACATCGGATGTATCACCTGGCGGAATCTACTTCTGGCGAGTCCTTGCCCTTGATGGAGCGGGGCCAGGCGAGCTTTCTTCGATCCGTCAGTTTTCCGTCGCAAATGATGCGCCGTTTCCAGCGCCAAGCCTGAGCGCTCCGGCTGAAGCTGCTGTCCTTCAGGTCGGTAACTGGATAACGCTATCCTGGCAACCGGTGCCGAATGCAACGTCTTACCGCGTATTCGTTGCTGACTCGGTGGACGAGTTGGCATTGCAACCTATCGGTGATAACTGCACATCGAGGTGTGTGCAACTAGCGATCGTTGGACAGGAAGCAAAATTCGAGTTTAACTCTGCAGGGCTCAGTCCTGGCCGATCTTACTACTGGACAGTGAAAGCACGTAGTCCAACTCGCTATGGTGCTGTCGCCACACCCCGTCGTTTCACTTTCGGCCAGAGCCAATGTGCGTTTAACTTTGCCCAATCGTCGCTCTCAGCCTCGGCAAGCGGCGGCGCATTACCGATCAGTATTTCCACCCAGCCGGCATGTGTGGCAAACGTGACGAGTAACCAGTCGTACTGCACGCTTTCGTCCGGCAGCGTCGTTGCCGATAACTCGGGGCAGGCGTCTGTCACCACGAACGTCTCCGCCAACACGTCGTCTTCGATACGCACATGTACCGTGACGCTCGGCTCGGTCGCGGTCACAGTGACACAAGCAGGAACGGCACCGCCGACGGCGTACAGCTTTACGCTCAACCAAGCGAGTGGCGGGACGGTTACCAGCAACCCGGGCAATGGGACTTACTCGGTTGGGACGAACATCAACCTTACAGCGTCGCCTACCCTAGGATTCAAGTTTGCTGGTTGGCAAGACGGCGGTACGATTGTTTCGACGGCGCAAAACTGGAATTTTTCGTTATTCGGCACTCGGACAATTACGCCGGTATTTAACTCGACGGTGACAACAATTACCGGACTTGTGAGTCCTAATTCGTCACCAGACCAGAAATGGCGCATCTTGGGCACCGGCCTCGGCAGCACAAACGCGTGGCAGTCGCATGGCGAAACCGCATCGGTGATTGGCGGGAACACCTACAGAGTTGACTGCGCGGACACTCCGTATTTTGAACCCGTGGCAAAGACGTTCTCCGTAACTGTACCTGGCTCAAGTTCCTTTACTTGCAGCTATACAGCTAAGGCGCTAGCGCCACCCACCCAAGCGCTTACACTGCGGCCGCAACCGAAGCTCGCGAGCAGCGCATGGAATAGCTTGGCACGACTAGATGATGGAAGAGTCGTTATTTGGGGGCTATCCCAGTTCACGGATTTTCCCAACTACAGTGTGAATAGCCAGAATTTTGGTGGACTTGGGTTGCAACGACCGTTGTTCTTACCCAATTCAACAGACGTAGTCGGCGTCAGCCTTGGGGCCAACGTGAACAGTGGTATGTTTACATTGAGCAGCGGTGGCATCTGGAAACGTTGGGGTAATCCAGTAGCGCCGGGAATTCGTATCCCGACACCAGAGCCGTCGTTAAATGATTTCATTCGAATGAACGGCGATTTCGGTTTAGTCGGATGGCTCGCTTTGGTTCGTTGAACAATCAGGTATCCATACACCGCGGGCGCTTTTGCCAAATATCGTTGATATCGCAGGCGCATCCTCTGGAAGCACAGCGATTGCTCTACGACGCGACGGCGCGGTGATTGCCCTCACCAACGTTGGCAGCTCGATTGGTTGTTCATTCCATGGTATTTCGTTTAATCCTGATACGGCATTTAGCAATTGTGTTGCTCCTGTCGCAATGCCCTCAATTAGTCGCGTCAAGTCGATCGCCGCTGGCGACGGCAACGGATATGCGGTGCGCGATGACGGCACCGTGTGGGTGTGGGGCACGTCTACGAGCGTTAACGGCGGCGCGGTGCGAACAGCTGACGAGTATCGGCCGCTGCAAATTCCTGGGATAAGCGACGCCGCGCAGGTCGTAGCCAGTTACAACGGTGTTGTATACGTACGCACCAATGCAGGCCAGGTGTATGCGTTTGGAAAGAACGATTTAGGCCAATTAGGCCGCGGAAGCGTTACCGCCTCAGAGCCGGCTGCGATGTTGATTGCGGGTTTGAGCAATATTGTGGAACTGGGTGATACGCAAGGCTATAGCCTCCTTGCCAGAGATTCGAACGGTTTCGTCTGGACTGTTGGCGTGGCCTATAACGTGGGTAACGGTACGTTGGTGACGACTCAGTCCACCCCAGTAAAAGTTTCTTGCCCGAATGGCTATGTCGGCGATTTAAACCTGACCAATTTCAACACAGCCTGTATTCCCGCTGCTTCGAATACGTTAACGCTAGCAGATCTTTCGCCCGCACTTGGCAAGCAGATGCGAGTCAATGGTAGCACCGTGACTCTGCCCTATTCGCAAAGTTTTCCTGCCAATACGGTAGTTACTCTTGAGATGTTGCCTGATGTCGGTGTTGCTTTTAGTGGCTGGCGCGGGGATATGAATGATTTCCAAAGTCGGATTAGAGCCGTCACCATGAATCGCGACTGGAATTTTTCTGTGCTAGCCGCCAATTGCGCAACATGGCCGCAAAACAAGACAGGCGGCGGTACACCGATGGACCCGATCAGCGTTGGCGCGAACGGCGGGCTGCAAACCGTAACGGTGCGCAACGGCGGTTATGCCACCTTCGGCAACTGCCACTGGGGGTTCACGTCGAATGACGCATGGCTATCTGCCAATGCGGACGGGTTTAACGAAGCCTCATTCGCATTGAATGTACTTCCAAATCCAACAACATCTCAACGTGTCGGAAACTTTACAATTGGTGGCACGTCCGGATACACGATACAGGTCACTCAGGCCGCTGCCGCCGTAGATACTATCCCTGATGCTTTTGGGTTCAGCTCTGCACTTGGTGTGTCACTATCAAGTCTGGTTCAATCGCAAAGTGTGGTTGTTTCTGGCATCAACGCCGACACGCCAGTAACTGTCGGCGGTGGTGAATACTCTATTGGGTGTACTGGCACCTTTACAAACGCGGCCGGTGTGGTCCAGAACGGCCAACTCGTCTGCGTACGGCATATGTCGGCCGCTACTACAAACGTATCGGTTGTTACGACACTGACCATCGGCGGTGTCACCGGAACCTTTACATCCGCGACAGCGGTTGCAAATGGTGTCGGCTACAGCCTTTCGCTCGCTTTCGCGGGCAACGGTGGGGGCTCGGTAACTTCATCACCGGCAGGCATATCGTGCAGCAGCGCCTGTGTTGGTGTCTTTAATGCTGGCGACGTTGTCACACTGACCGCTACGCCAGCATCAGGATCGGTGTTTTCAGGATGGAGTGTTGGTACTGGTAGCGCGAGCTGTAGCGGCACCGGTACATGTGTCGTTACCATTGGCGCGGCGTCGGCGATAACTGCGACCTTCACACAAGCGCAAACTTTTGCGGTTACTCCATCAGCTGGCACCAACGGCTCCATTAGCCCAAATACCGCGCAATCCATATCGCAAGGCGCAACGACGACATTTACCGTCACGCCGAACGCAGGCTATACCGCAAGTGTTGGTGGAACTTGCGGCGGTAACTTGGTCGGCACAACCTACACCACCAATGCAATCACGGCCGCTTGTACCGTTGTGGCGAGCTTTACGATTAACGCCTACACGGTCACGCCGAGCGCTGGTGCGAACGGGTCGATTTCTCCCGCGACTGCACAGTCGGTGAATCACGGTGCGACCACCACGTTTACGGTCACACCCAACGCCGGCTATACCGCGACGGTCGGTGGTACCTGCGGTGGTACGCTGGTCGGCACGACATTTACCACCAACGCAGTCACAGGGGCCTGCACGGTGGCGGCGAGTTTTACGGCCACGACGTCCGGCGGTGTCTTCACGGAAAATTTTGATGGGTCCGCGTTGCAGTCGGCCTACTGGACGCCCATTGGTACAAATACGATTTCCGGCGGCCTTGCCAGTCTGTCTTGTAACGCCGGCTTGAAGACGGAAGGTAAGGTCATCGTGTCCGGCAATCCGATTGTGGTCGAGTCACGGTTTGCCGGAACGGGATCGGCGCGTGATACGGTTATTCTCCTCGTCGATACGACAAATCCGGCCAACTATATTCAACTTGGTGATACCAACTACAGCGGCCTTGGTTTGTATATGTATGGCGGTGGTATCTTCAGTGCCGTCCCTTACACGGGCAGTGGTGTATCGGTCGCCGCGTACAAGGAGTACCGCATCACGATTTCGGGCTCAACGATCACGCTACAACGCGGTGACACGCTGGCTAGCTTGACCGAAACGCGAACGGCGCCACTTCCCGCATCGGCAGTTGGTAAATCCTATTACATGACCCTGAGTACGGGTGGCGCGCCGTATTGCCCTGGCACCTTCGATTGGGTGAAGGCCAGTCCGGCGGCGTATCCCGTTTCGGTTTCGACCACATCCGCGAATGGCACCGTCAGTCCGGCCGGCACGCAAAACGTTGCGGCAGGTGGTACAGCCGCAATTGCAATCACCGCAAACGCTGGCTTTACTGCAACAGTTGCGACAGGAGCAGGGCAGTGTGCTGGCACCTTAACCGGTAGCGCACCAAACTACTCCTTCACCACAACTGCGGTGAGCGGTCCCTGTGCGGTGACCGTTTCGTTTACTGCGGCAACTGCAGGCGGCGTGTGTACATTGCAGCCGTCGCCGGGTAAAGATACCCACTACGGAACCATGTTTAGAACTAACGGCATGCCGAACGACGACTTTATGTCGGTTGGTGGATGGGGTGACCAGTATTTGAGCTTGATCGAGTTTGATGTTGCATCGTTGCCGCAGGCCTCGCGCGTGACCTCGGCCGAAATCTGGCTCTACTATTACGCTGGGGCAAATGATCCGGTCGCAACGATCAATCGCATTACGGCACCGTGGACGGCGGCCGGTGTGACGCTGGCCAACAACCCAAGCTCGACGTTCTTCGCCAACGCGCCGGCACGCCCTGCGGCAGCCGGATGGTACAAGATCGACGTGACGCAGTTGTATCGCGATTGGAAGAATGGCGTTTATCCAAACTACGGCATCAAGATTTCGCCGACGCAGTTCAGCAACAACAACGCGATGAATTTCTACACCTCTGAGGTTACAGATGCTTCGCTACGTCCGAGGATTGTGGTGAACACAAATGATGCGGGTTGTGTCGCTGCAGCCAAACCGTTTGACTTTGACGGTGATGGCAAGTCGGACTTGCTGTACTGGAATGACACATCGGGTCAGACCTACATCGCCGGTCGCAATGGTGCGGCGGCGGGGCCGGTATCGGGCTTTGGTCCATCGCCTGCCACCGTCTGGAAGATTGCCGGGGTGGGCGACCTCAATGGCGACCTCAATGGCGACGGCAAAGCCGACCTTGTCTACCGCAACGACAGCACCGGCGAAGTGTTCGCCTATCTGATGAACGGCACCACCACCCTAAGTTCAGGCTCGGTGCTCACCCAAGGCAATCTGTCTTGGAAGATTGTCGGCGTCGCTGACTTCAACGGTGATGGTAAGGCCGACATCCTCTACCGCAACGACACGACCGGCGAGACCTACATCTATTACATGAATAGTGTCACCAGTACCGGCGGCGGCTTTGCGGTGACCGTTACCGATCTCAACTGGAAGATTGTTGGGGCAGCAGACTTCAACGGTGACGGCACTACCGCAACCAGACGACCACGCTCGAAGGCGAATGGGTGGCGTCACCCGCGCTCGCCGTGCGCGGGATCTTTCAGCACGTCGATAGCAACCGGATGCGGCGCGAGTTCAACGGCCTCCGGCCCGTCGCCGGTCAGCGGCTGCGCAGCTCGATCTCCGACTTCAAGCCGGGCGGCGTGACGTTCTCGGCGAAACTCGAAGCCGCC
>JANOEV010000372.1:0-4610 GCA_031413695.1 Burkholderiales bacterium | reverse complement strand
AGGGCGCGCATCACACTGCCAATCACCGGCAGTTGTTCGTAAAGCTCACCTGCCGCATCCCAGTAATCACGGTGTGACAACGCGCGACCGTCCGCCGCAAAACGAATCAGAGAGGTGCCGTGAATGGTGCGTTTCAAATCCGGCTTCAATGCCTTGATACGAAAACTAAAGTCCCATACCAACAGCACACGATTGTCTTCATGAATCGATTCGGTGATCACGAACCTGGGCTCAATCAGGCGCACAAACATATCGTCGAAGATATGTTTGATTGCAGCATGGCCCTGCACTTTGTTAAACGGGTCTTGGAACATTGCATCTTCAGTGTAGAAATCACCTAACCGGGCCACATCGGCGGCGGCGAGATTGTTCCAGTACGCGACAAATCGTTTGAGTGGCGTGGGCACGGTTCACCTCACAGTTTGGTTGAGTTCTTGATGGCGCGAAAATAGAGCGAGTAGGGAAGATGCCGGAGCATCTTGAGCATATTGGTAAAGCGTTTTGGAAAATGGATTTCGAACTCGCCCTTGGCGAAGCCCTTTTCGATTTCATCCGCCGCTTGTTCCGGTGTGATCAGCGACGGCATTTCAAAATCGTTACCAGCCGTCATCGGTGTTTTGACAAAGCCCGGATTAATCACGTAGATATCGAGGCCTTTGTCTTTGAGGTCAAGGTATAACGTTTCCGCCAAATTAATCAGCGCCGCTTTGGTCGGGCCGTAAACAAGCGATTTCGGTAGTCCACGATACCCCGCAACCGAGGAGACCAACGCAATACCGCCCGCCTTGTGTTTCATGAGAGTCGGTATCACCACCGACAGGCCGTTCATAAAACCACCCCAGTTGACATCGATCATCTGCTGCGCAACTTTCAGATCGAGTTCCCAGGCGCGCATCGCGGTGTAGTCCCCCGCCATAAAGATCACCAGATCGTATCCACCCCAAGCGGCAATCAATTCAGCTTCAGCCGCCTTGATGGTGTCCACCTTGGTGATGTCGAGCGGTAACGCCATCGCCCGCGCCTTACCCAAGCGCGTGGTCATTGCGGCTAACTTATCGGCGCTGCGTGCAGAGACAGCCACCTTCGCGCCGCGGGAGTGCAGCAGATCCGCAAGTGCGGCTCCGATGCCGGTGGAGGCGCCGATGATCCAGACGCGTTTTGCGGGCCAGTCGGTAATTTTGTTGTTCAAACTCATAAAGGCTTTCTACCGCTTTCGGAAAAATAGATTGATTTCAGCAAACTTGATGCCGAATTTGGTCATCACGGTTTGATTGGAGAGTGTTTTGTCATCGATGAGCCACATCCAGTCGTCCATGTTGACTTCGTAGCTCCCCTGCTCGGGCGGCAGGCGCAATACGTAATTCCATTGCAATGCATTGCCACTGGCCACACCAGTGGCCTCGCCGACCACATCGCCCGCGGTACCGATGTAACGATCGCCGTCTTTGCGGATTTTCCAGATGCGTTTTTCGGTCTTGCCATCCGACCACTTGAATGATTCATCAAGCGTGCCTTCGTTGCCATTCCAGGTGCAAACGATTTCGACATACATACGTCTGACTACTTTACCGGAGCGGTCTTTGACATGGCCCCAGCCATCCACCGTGCCGCTGAAGTACTGACGCAGATCCAGCGTGGGTTTTTCCTGTGCGTAATCGGCAGGTTTTGGTGCCGACGCACAACCGGTCATCAGCGCTACCAACGCCACGCCTAACCACACTTGCCATTTTGCTAAACGTTTCATCATCACTTCCTTGTAGTTCATGGATTAGCTTGCTGCGCATGAGGAATAGCGCCACCGGTTTTGGCGGCACTTCGAACAAAAGGTGAGTACAGCAATGCCGCTGCCGCAATGGCTTTCAGCACACACGGCAGCAGTGCGTAAATTGCAGCCAGGTAGGTCAGAGATGAACTGGCGTTTTTTCCTTGCGGCACATATCCGAGCATCGCCAGCGCGGGCAAGGCGATACCGGCTGCCAACGCCAGGTTCATCTTCGTCACCAAGTTCCATAGGCCGAAATAAGCACCTTCGTTTCTGCCGTGTCCGGCGCGTTCATCGTCATCAATCACGTCAGCCAAGATCGACGGCGGCAACGCGAGGTCTGCGCCCAAGCCCAGCCCGGACAACACACAGATGATGCCGAAGGCCACCACGTCACCGGCACCCAGCATAAACGCCCAGACAAACGCGACAATCGACACCAGCATACCGACCAGCCACGCACGGCCCTTGCCGATACGCGCGGACAACCAAACCCACAGCGGCATGCCCGCCGCACCAGCGGCGAAGTAAGCAATGAGAAAAGCGGCCGCCTGCGCTGGTGCCTTGATCACATCCTCAATGAAAAACAGCACCAGCGTTGCGGGGATTGATGCGGCGATGCCGTTAAACACAAACACCAGCAGCAAACTCTTGAAGCGAAGGTTCTTCAACGGCAGCAGCATGTTTGAGAACGCGCCTTGACTCACTGTTGCGATTCGTACCTTTGGTGCCGGTGACAGCCACACCGTCAAACCGACCATCACCAACACAAACGGAATGAAGATCAGGGCGAAGATGGCATAACCTTCGCGCGGACCATACTGGCTCGACAACACCTGTGGCAGCGCCGCCGCAAGAAACACACCGATTAACCCAAAGCCCTCGCGAAACGAAACCACCCGGGTTCGTTGCACAGGATCGTCAGAAATTTCCGCACCATATGCCTGATAACTGATCTGCAGCATTGAAAAGGCCGTGTAGACCACCAAAAGCATCGCGACCAACCACCACATCATCAGATTGGCCGACAGCGCGGGGGGATTAAACAGGCCGAGCATTGACGCGGCGAGCAACGGTGCGCCTGCAACCACCCAAACAAAACGCCCCCACTTGGTGTGACGAGTCCGATCACTCCAGTAACCGAGCAGCGGGTCTTGCACTGCATCAAAAATTCTTGCTGCAAGCAGCAGTCCACCGATGGCAGCAAGGCTGACTCCGATCACGTCCGAATAGAACTTTGGGACATTGACGTAAATCGGCAACGCCGCCATCGCCAGCGGGATCGAGGCAAGTGAGTAGGCGATCAGCCGCCAAGTTGATGGCCGACCGGACGTGTTCACTTGCTACCCATCAGGCGGGCCCGAAGCGCCGGCTCACTGGTTTTGGGTGACAACCAAATGTCAAAAAACGCCTTGGCGAATGCCGGGTCCGGGATCTCCGCAATAAATTTGTCCTTTGCGTAAAAGCGTGCACCCTTGCCGGGCACCGAGACCCCGACCAGTGTATCGCCTTGCTTGACATCGGGGAACACGCCGACCATTGCCTGGTTCCATTCGTTCAGCTTGGCCTCATCTTGATATCCCTGTTTTCGCATTTCATCAATGCTGCGCTTTGCAATTTCACGACCCTTCAAGCCCAGGTCGTATACAAGCTCGAGCGCAAAAACATCGCCATGGTCGTGCGGCCTTGCGGCAGTCCATAAGCGGATGTCGTAGACCTTCAGTCCAAAAAATCGCATCACGGCCTCGCCGCGACGGGTCAGTGTTTTTGCATCTGCGATGTCGCCGGCAACGCTGGCCGGCAATGCAAGCGCTGCTGTCGCTGAAATCATCATGGCTAACATCAGGATGCTGTAGAAGGTAATCTTTCTCATGAATATTTCCTTGCAGTCGTCAACCTGGCTCATTTGGTTTCGTCAATTCGATTTGCATGACATCGGTTCGTTTTGCACGAAAGCCCGCTTCACAATAACTGAGATAAAAGCGCCAGATATGGAGGAAGTCGTCATCAAACCCCAGCGGTCGAATCTCAGCGACAACCACATTCAGGCGGTCATGCCAGCGACGCAGCGTTTCCGCATAATCAAGGCCGAATCGATATGGCTCGCCGGCCGCCAAGCCCGCATTGGTCGCATCCTTGATAAAGCGGTTGACCGGCGCCAGCATGCCGCCTGGAAAAATAAACTCACGAATGAAATCGCTGGTCGCGCGGTACCGGCCGAAAGCGTTCTCGTCGATCGTGATTGCCTGAACCACGGCGCGGCCGCCTGGTTTTAGACTCCGTTTTACCGCGTTGAAATAGGTCGGCCAGTAGCGCTCGCCGACGGCCTCGAACATTTCGATTGAAACGATATAGTCGTATTGCCCGGTGACGTCACGGTAGTCAATGAATTCAAATGTTGCATCATCTGCAAATCCTGCATTGGCAATTCGCTCTCGGGCAAATCCGAGCTGCTGATTTGACAGTGTAATCCCGTGAACCTTTACGCCGCGGGTCCTGACGGCATGTTCAGCAAAGCCACCCCATCCGCAGCCTATCTCCAAAATGGTCGCCCCAAGTTTGGGGTTCAACACCTGCAGGATGCGCTCGTACTTGGCCGTCTGCGCCATTTCAAGCGAAAGCGCGTGATTGCCGTCAAATACGGCCGACGAATACGTCATCGTTTCGTCCAACCACAGTTTGTAGAATTCGTTGGACAGGTCGTAGTGGGCGGAGATATTTTTTTTGGAGCCGCGACGGGTATTGGCTCGGAAAAAATGTTTTAGTCTAAAGAACAGCGCAACCAGCGGTTTGCCATAAAACACTTTTGCCAAAGCCTGGTCGTTTAGGGCGCACAGCTCCAAAAAAC
>JANOEV010000371.1:0-4673 GCA_031413695.1 Burkholderiales bacterium | reverse complement strand
GCCCGGAGTAGCAGATTCCTTTGGGTCTGATACAGGCTGTGAATCTAAGAAGTAATACTGTGCTGTGTCATAATCTTCAATCCGTGCGTCAACACTTGCACTCTTGATCTTCTTGAAATTGGCTTCACTCACACCTTCAAGAGTTTCTCCGTCATCTAGTAACACGTCATACTTCTCCTCATCGAATTTTTCATCCTTACTATCATACTTCGTGATAGAACCGCGCTGACCCTTGTACTTCTTGTGTTCCATCTGGATTCTTGTTCCGGGGCCAAACTTAGCTGAGGTCTTAGCTGCTCTCTGTCCTCCACCAAGAAGCTTAATGTCAGTCGCCTGATAGTTGCTTTGGAGCCATTGATGGAGAGCGTCCATATCCGCGATCAATCCACCAGTAAGATTCTCTGGTTGAAGTTCTACAGTGCCATCCCCATAAACGGTACCAGCGGCCATCGGCTCATCGTAACTAAGCTGCCCATTCTCTTCCATTTCCATTGCGATCTCCATGTGACCATTTGCCTCCATATTGCTCGGGTCTACATCTCTCGCTTCTACCTGACCATTCTGCCAAACGAATCTGTAAAGAGGTTCTTTCGCGCTCAAGGGGGCGTCAGATGTTTCAAATTCCTCATCACCACTACCAGTGGTTACAATGCCCTTGGTTCCGTCAATGGTAACTACCTCACCTGGATTAATCTTGTCTGTCTCAACCTGAAGAACACAAGGCATACTCTTCTCAAGGAGGATAACCATCGCGTGTGAGGTTCGTCCTCCAACCTCGGTAACTAGACCGATACAATTAGGATGCAACATGAATTGTGCGTCATCCGGGGTAAACCAACTCTTAACAAGGATGAATCCACCCATCGGATCTCCCTTGAGATTCTGTCGAATCTGCTCCATATCTGGCGCGGCTTCCTTCACTCCTCCACCACGATTAATCAAGGGATGGTCATACTGCCCAAATGCGTTAGGATCAAGACCTAGAGATGTATTGTAATCCTGCTGCATCTTCTTAGCAATGTCGTCGGGAGTTGTTGAACTCTGTGCTTCGCTAGCGGCTACTGCTGCTTCTACCTCTTCCAAGCTTTGCTTGTCCATGTGGATAGCTGGTGCGGTTACCGTAGCTTGTGATCCAGCGGACGGGCCTTGAAGTGTTACTCCTGCAACCTTTGCAAATCCCTGCCAGTTAGTGTTCCCATTCTGAACGTCGGGCTGAACACCATTCGGCTGTGGCTTCTGCATAGCCTGATTAATGATGGCCCAAATCTGTTCAGTTGGGATATCTGGGTTGGCCTGCTGGAAAGACTGTAGAGCCTTGGTCGGATCTCCTCCTGCATTCTGCAAGTGAGTAGCGGCATCTGTTACATGAGTGTCTAGTTCACCAAGCTGATTTGCTTCCTTGTCATCCAGGCTAGGATCGTAGTCCTCATAGAACCCTGGATTGTAATCGTCAATATCCTCGTAAGGGCTTTCGTAAGGATCGAACTCTCCTACCTGCTGGCTCTGTCTATCGTATACAACGCCGTCATGCGTGATGTAGTAGCTCAGACCATCGCTACCGTTAACGAGCCAGTATTCCTTAGAAGCCCCATCAGCCGGGAAGTGATCTTCCTCAGTAAACTTTACATCCTCACCAGTGACATGATGTGCGAAAGAACCTGTTAGAGCAAGCTTTCGGAAAGAAGTCTTGTACCATGCATGATCTTCAAGGTAATCAAATGCCGCAATGACTTTAAGCTTACGTCCTGAACGAACGATAGACCATTTCCCATCATAGACTAGCTTCCCACCGCGAAGAGGAGAGTCCTCCATTCGACAAGCAGATACTAGAGCGTCATTCTCTGCGTGATCTCCGTAAGTCCAGTTAAAATCAGATACTTCAATCTTCTTGCGATTCTCGCCTTCAAGGGTATAGACATTTCCCTTCTTACCGATTACAAGATATGGTTCACCCTGAATGTCGGCAGTAATTCCGCGCCATGAGTCGGCTGCGGCTAGGTAGAGATTTGGGAATGTATCTGGTCTTGGCACGTCATAGGCATACATAGTCATATATTTCCTGTTAGATATACCAGCATCTAGAGTATAGCGTCGATCATTAGAATCTCTGACGAAGCTTCATCACTGGCATTCGTTGTTGTCCCTGTAGTCTTGATAATAACGGCGTTAACGGTGTTAATTGCAGCGGTGAGATAGGTATCCGTAACCTCAACTGCCCCGTTATGGCTAGCACTCACAATGATCTTCTGTGAAGCATAAGAACCTGCGTTGATGATTGTGGCATTTGCAACCCAATCTCCCGTCTCTCCTGCTGTGAAACTGAGCGTAGCGATAACAGTTGCACCGAAATACAACTTAATCGTCTTGGTGTTGTTGGCACCTGTAATGCTTCCAGCCGCAGTAACCTTCAAGGCGCTGTTAGTTCCCAATGTACCTGCTGCCATCGTGTAAATCTGTAAATCTGTTTCTGCTGTTGCTGCTCCGGTGGTTCCGGGTGTTGTTGAGTAGTTCAACCGTGAAATAGCACCAAGCCCATAGATGTCCGTTACTACAAGATCACGGCTGCGTGATCTTACCCATCTGCGAAATTCGTTATCGTTCCAGAGTGAATCAGCTAGGGTAGTTTGCCCATAAGCCGTGATGGTATACTTGTTCGCTAGTGTATCTCTTAACTCGATAGAACGAGTAGAAGTATTCTTGATTATCATGTGATTGACCCGCTATCCATACGTTGAGGGTTAAACCAGACTGTGCTATAGTGTAGGCCGAGTGCGGGGTGACCTATCAGCAATTATTAAATTGCCGATTCCGGCATATTAATAGGTAGGAGGATCAATGGCACCTACATTTACAGATTACACAGATAGAACTGTTTTTAAGAACGACGATGGAACATGGACTGTCTATAAGCAATTCACTGGTTTCAGTAACGGCCTAACTTGGTGTGGGCCTGGATACATCGCTAAGTTTGTTCGGCCCGATGGTAAGGTCATCGTTAATGACACCATCTACAACATCTGGAACATCAACGATCCCAAAACGGGTGGCCTTGGATGCATTGGTTGGCAACATGCTCGGTCGAATGGTGAACCAGATGTTTACAATCGCACCTGGGATATTACTGGCCGTCGTGATGGGAGTAGCGGATTCGGAGTTACCAGCGCGGTCGTCAAAGTACCTCCATACACATCAGCGGATCTACAATCCGTTAGAGCATCTTATCAAGTCTTTATCCGTGACGGGATCCAAAGCACACCGATTATGTCTGTAAGATACGATTACATTTTTGAGGCTTCTTGTGTAAAACAATGGGTCACTATCACACAGCTTTATGACGGTGGAGCGCCACAGGCGTACATCAAGGAACCTAAGATTACTACTGCTATCGGGCCTTCTTCGGGAACGAATACGATAACTTACACAAAGGCCGATGTTTACAACAAAGATGGAGTTTCTCTCAGACCGCAGATTTCTCTAGCTGGAATCGGGGATCCAACAAAGAACACAATTCAGGTCGGCCAAGATACAAGAGCGAGAGTAAGGTTTACTTCTCCTCCTCCTGTCGGAACGAAGATTGTCTTGCCTGCTGTGAACTATTACAACGATTTCAACATCGTAGCAAGAGCCAATACCGATCTATCTTACAGCGTAGGAAGTCTAGGTGCGCCTGACTTCAAAGTATCAAACTATGGTACCCGAAGTCAATGGGAATTGAGCAGCTACGGAATGGACAAGTGGGCACAACGATCAAATAGCCGTGCTGTATTTGAATCCACAGGTGGAGCTTACTGCCTTCAGGGGCCAGCCGATAGTAATGGAAACAACACTTTGACTCGTCAGTGGGAGATTACTAAGCGCCCTGATTCCTCACCTGTAGATTGCATGTTCCACGCCTGGGAAGGCGGATCAGGATATCCTGATTGTCTTAAGGCATCTAGAGCATTCGGGCCTAGTGGTGAAAAGTACACAACTTACATGTGCTATAGCTACGGCGACGGATTTGTGCTATAATTAGTCCTATGGATTCAGGACAGGTAGTGAGATTCGTAAAAGACCCTAGATTCTCCGAATGGAGCAAGGGAGACAAAGCCATTGTGGTTAAACGAATAGCTACTTTTCCTGCGTCCCAGAACACCATCTATGTTCTCAAACTTGAGACAGGTGATGAAGTATGGGCGACCAATCAGGATATAGTGAGATGGGATCAGCTAAGTCTGTTCTAGACACGATCATAGCGATGCGCCCAGGGGATTCTATTCAACTCATCTGGGAGTATCCGAATTACCGTCTAACAAAGACTATCCAAATAGCTCCCAAGAAGAAATAATGGCCAAACGAGAATTCAAGAAAGATCGTGAGTTTTGGTGCTGTCCCAAGTGCAAACAAGACAAGTGGATGAGCGAATTTCCTGTCCGTGCTAATGGTCAGCGCAGAGGTTATTGCGACGATTGCACCAAGCTCGGCAATCGGTTAAGCGGGATAAAATCCCAAAAAATTAATCCTGAAGCGTATAGAGAATACCACAGGAATTATAAACGACAGATCAAAGAGACTACTTTGTTCCCCAAGCGTCCTTTAGACGCCAACTGGAAAACGCCTGAGTCGGAGTAGGTGCTGTCGGGGCAGTAATTTGACTGCCGCTTGGTGCTGTCTCAACAGGTAAGCTTGGAGCA
>JANOEV010000370.1:0-3867 GCA_031413695.1 Burkholderiales bacterium | reverse complement strand
GCAAACGACCTGGCCCAGCGTTGATCCGGCAGAGGCGTTGATGTGGTTGCCTGCAACGTGAGGTTGACAACACCGTCCTCGGGAATACACACATCAGCACAAACCAGCCAATCGGCCTTTGCTGAAAACGTGACCGACTCGCCGGCCTTGAGGTTGGCTGGGGATTTGATCGTGACCAGGTGCAACACCTCACCCTCATAACCAAAATTCATCAACGGGCCAAGCGGCAACTGGGTTGGGTGCGGCCATTGAATCTCGCCGGCCTCAAATCCAGCCGGCAGCGTCCATTTCAGTCGAGTCGGCAGCCCCGAATCGCCCGGATTACGCCAATAGGTATGCCAGTGATCAATAATCTTGAGTCGTAGCGCCACCTGGATGGGCTGGCCGGGCACAAACGCGGCATCACGCGCAATGAGTCTTGCGTCGACATGCGGTGTTTTAACGACCCCTTCGGTTGGTGGCGGCTGCGCGAGCGTACTCGTCGCGGGCAACCAAGCCGCAACAACCATTGCCGCAAGACCCGCTATCGCGCGATTTATCAGTGGAACCATCGTTGAGTGGGATGACGTTGAAGGGAACAACGTAACATGTGACAAGAATTACGTGTGCGCGTTCACCATGGATTCAGCGGTGAATTTTGCGACATCGCAAAAAGAAGTGTTGGTGCCCACAGTCGGATTCGAACTGACGACCTACCGCTTACAAGGCGGTTGCTCTACCCCTGAGCTATGCGGGCATTTTACGAAGAGCGACATTCTAACGTGTTCGGCGCGCTTGCGGCAGGCATTACCTGCCATTCCGGGTCGGATTGGTGACTTTTTCACCAAAAACATTTACCTCGGTTGCGGATCGTTGGTAACCCATTTGCCGGAGCACAATCGAATAACGCGGCAAACGCGGCTCGGCCGCCAGCGAAACTTCGGTTTCATACAGCGCCACCATGAACGGCCCGGCGGTCTGCCCATCGGTCATATTCGGCGTCACATCGCTGATCGGTCTGGCCGACCAACGCACCGTCACGTCACCCAACACCACCTCACCGGTGGGGCGCGCCATGGGATTGACTGTCTTTAGGTACTCCATGGCGTTGATTTCGGCGGCGGCCTTTGCGTTGTTGTATTCGATGCGGTTCAAGGCGTCAAAACTGGCGTTGATCCATGAAAATAACGCCAGGCCCGCCGAGGTCAAAATGACCAACGCCACGATTGCCTCGAGCAGCGTAAAGCCGGCAATCCGTGCCGGGGCGTGTCGTTTTAAATGTTGTGAAACCGCAGCGCTCACGATGCCCTCGCCTCACAACGCGGGGCGGTCAGGACATATTCGCGCTTCATGCCGTTGGCATTGGTGATGACAAGCGTGCCGCCCTCGCACCAGCCGTTATCGCGATAAACGATTGCGCCTGCGCTGGTAACCTGCCAGTCTGCCGGCAATTTTTGCAGGTGCCCGCGAACTGTGCCGTTCTCCAGCCTGATCATGCGCCCGCTTGAAAACGCACGGTATGGCAAATCCGCCAACTCGGATTCAACTTCGCGCCACTTGGTTGCCGCCGAGAAACTATCCAGGAACCGGCCAAAATTTGGCAATGCAATACCGGCAACCGTGGCAATCAGGGCCAAAACGACGAGCATTTCGAGCAGCGTAAAACCACCATGAACGCGTTTATCGTGCGCCGGCCGGCCGGAGGCATTGCTGTTGCGGGTGTTGATAGCGGCATTCATGCGGTGATTTTAAGCCACGCGCGGTGGTGATTGCCGCGCGATGCACAATCGGCGGCCGATGGACGTCTAGCATCGGCGAAACTGCCTGCACGCACCGGTGGGTACGATCGCGGCAATCGGATGTGCCACAATTTGGTTTGGCGACATCACAAACAAAGCGGCATGACGGTTTTTGTTCCGAGCGACCGTATTAAACGTAATGACAAACAAACGCGGATTCACGTTGATTGAACTCATCGGCATCGTGCTCATTTTGGGCGTGCTGGCAGCGTTCGCCATTCAAAAATTTCAAACGATTGCAACGGAGGCCCGCGCGTCGGCCATCAAAGGGCTGGAAGGGTCGGTCAAATCGGCCGGCGGCATGATCAATGCCGTGACGGTTTTGCGCGGAAACGGTGCCGCCAGCGCAATTGCCGGCATCACATTCATCTCGGTAAACGGCGTGCCGATCCGACTATGGAACGGCTACCCGGACCGCTGGTGGGATGGCATTGGCATGACACAGGTCGGCGCCCAGGCCATTGCCGGCGGGGGCTACCTTTCCAGCGCCGCCGTTGGCTTCGGTCGCTTTACGTTTTATGGATTTGGTAATGCCCGCATTCCCGGCGGCAACGCCGGCTGGCGGATTGAAACCGCGCCGAACCCGATCAATTGCTCGGTTTCATATATTTATGGCGGCGCCGGGATACCAACCACCGCGTCGATTACAACCGGTTGCTGACGGTAGCCTGCGCGTTTGCCGCCCCGGTATGCTGTTGGCGCGGATGAATTTTTGACCCAGGGGGGCGCGGACAAAATCTTGGACTACCTAGAGGTAGTTCGTGTACTTATACGAAGACCGCATTCGCGCCGTCAAGCGTTATCTGAAAATCGGAAAACGGATTGCAGCCACCCTTCGGCAATTGGCGTATCCGACGCCAAGAATTCGTCCCGCGCGGACGCATGAGTGCAGGTATTTAAATGTCCGGAGAGGAACTGGCGCGATAACAGAACACGCATCTGGTGCCAAACTTAAGGCGGGATGCGCCGACTGCAACCTGCGCGAAATTTGCCTGCCCTGCGTAGGAAGTTGCAGGCCGCATTTTTGTGTTTTCCGGGAAGATAACGCCTCGCCGCTTGTACGGATAACCCAGCCCAGGTTACGAAAACACCGTTACCCGTTTTGTTACCGCCACCAACCCGATATAGAAAAAAACCACAAGCGCCGCAAAGAACGCGCAGACACGCTGTGTTTTTGTTTTGCCATATTTCAAGGCGATGGTGCCCATTGTGATGTAGGCAATCAATGCAAAAACTTTGGCCGTGAGCCAATTTTGAACAAAAGGGTACTGTGCGCTCCAGAAAACCATGCTGAGTGCACTGGCGAGCAATATTGTGTCGACGACGTGAGGCAGGATTCTGACCGCGCGTTGCCGCAGCATCGTCGATTCGCGCATCATCCAGTACCCACGGAGCAAGAAAAGGCTGCCGCTCAACAGGGCACTGGCAATATGAACGTGCTTGATCGCGTTGTAATCCATTGTTCAATATCGCGCGGCCTCAGAACTTCATCACGAAGACCGCGGTTGCAGTGGTACCAGGCCGTTTGAAAAAATCGAAGTACTGGCGGTTAAATAGACTACTGACTGAAAGTGCCATCGTGATCCTACGATTGAAACGGCAGGACAACTTGGCGTTGACGACCGTGTGCGCATCATATCAGCCAAATACGCCTTGTACGACATTGATACTGAGATTGGGGGAGCGGCGAAATTTCGATAGCCTGCGCTCGAAACCAGCAATCATGTTGCGAACGTCAGAGACCATCGTTTTCCAAATTCAGTCAATACAATATCCGTGAAAATCCCGCAGGCGCTGAAGATCGGGAACATGGATCGATTTTCCATCGACCTCGATCAGCCCGGTAGCCGATAGATCATGCAGGATGCGCGAGAAATGCTCGGGTGTCAGGTTCAGCCGCGAGGCGATCGTCACTTTGCTCGCGGGCAACTTCACCGTTGTCTCATTGCTTTCGTCACCATTGCCCGGACTGTCAATGCGCAGAAGAAAGCCGATCACCCGTTCTGGGCCGGAGCGCATCGAATAAGACTCGATCCGACCCCCTGCTCCCGAAGCAGGTGCGCTACCAGGCTGCGCTACGCTCCGACCG
>JANOEV010000369.1:0-10820 GCA_031413695.1 Burkholderiales bacterium | reverse complement strand
GCGCCGGCTCACGCTCGCCAACGCGGGCCACCCGCTGCCCGGGAGCGTGCTCGTTCGCGTCTACAAAGGCCGGGAAATCCGTGTCCGGGTGCTCGACCTGTACGGCTATATCGATCGCGATGGTGACGGCTATCGCGAACTGCCCGATGGCCGGCCGTTGGTGGTTGATCAGGCCTCTGTTCCGCGCCTCAAAGAACGCCAGCGCAACGAATTGTGGAAGCGCGCGATGGACGACATCGGCATTCGCATGACGTTTAACAAGGTCGAGAAGTTGCCTGATCTGCGCAAGCAGGCGCAGGCCGGCAAAGTGCAAATGTGGACGTACGGCTGGATTGCCGACTACCCCGACGGTGAAAATTTTTTGCAGCTGTTCTGGTCAAAATCAATCGGCGGCGCCAACTACGCCATGTATTCGAAGCCGGCCTACGACGCGTTATACGAAAAAATTAAAACCATGCCGGACGGCGCCGAACGCACCGCCATCTACCGGCAAATGGTCAACATGCTGTGGGTTGACAACCCGTGGCGGGTCAATTTTTTGCGGCAGGGTGCGGTTTTGGTGCACCCATGGGTGATCGGTTATAAAAAACACCCGTTTGCGCATGAGGGTTGGCGTTACATTGATATCGATACGGCTAAACTGCCCAAATGAACCCGCTCTTCCTCAAACGGCTTGGCGTTGGCATCACCTTTTTGTTGGTGATCGTGTTGGGCATCCAACTCGCGTGGTGGGGCTGGCATTTTTTCGGCGCGCGTGCCGGCGTTCAGGCGCCGATGGCAGAGGCCATTGATCCGGCGATTGCGCGCAATTTATTTGGGGAAGCCGGTGCGGCTTCGGTCACCTCATCCGCGCCTGCGGAAAACAATTCCGGTATCCGCTTGAAGGGCGTCTACGCGGTTGATGGTAAGACGTTATCGGCGGCGGTGGTCAATATCGGCGGACGCGACACCAGTGTGCGGCTCAATGAAAAAATCAGCGACAACGTCACGTTGGTCGAGGTCGGTGCCGAGCATATCGTGGTGTCGCGCGCCGGCCTGCGCGAAAAAATCGCGCTCGATCGCAGCATCGGCAAGTCAACCGGTGTCGCGGTGAATAGCGGCAGCCCACCGGCGGCAACGTTTCGCTTGAATGTCGCCAGCTCGTCGCGCAACACCTACAGCCTGTCGCGCGGCGAACTCAACGGCGTATTACAAGATCCGCGGCAGGTTAATTTTCTTGGCAGTATTTCACCCGCGCCGAACGGTGGTGTGCAAATCAAGGAAGCCGCGCAAGGCACGCTCGCGCAAAAGCTCGGCTTGCAGGCGGGCGACATCATCACCTCGATCAACGGGCAGCCGGTCAACGGCACCGGCGATCTGGCGCGCTTCTACGGCCAGTTTGGTTCCACCAGCAGCATCCGCGCTGAAATCAAACGCGGCGGCTCACCGATGTTGCTGGTGTACGCAATCAATCCGTAAACACCAATCAACACGGCTGTTTTCAGGCATTTTTGGCTGAAGATGCCCACCGATATTGGCCTTCCTATTGTCCAGTCGCACGACGCAGGATGAACGCGGCAATCGTTGCAGGGCAATAGCATTGCCAAATGTCAGACTTCCCTACGGCAACTTGATGGCGCGATCCTCGATGCGCGTCTTCACCATGTGCATAAACACTTCTTTGATGTCCTTTCTTGCCGCCTTTTCTCTCAGGTTCGCAAACGCTTCGGCACGTTTCGGGTCGCGACCTTCGCTTAGCTGAGTGTTGAGCGCCAGCTTGTGCCAGGCGGCACCGTGTGCGTCAAATTTAGCCTGACACGCCGCGACCGCGCCACTAACAGATGAAATCGGCGCACGTTGAACGTAGTCACGTCCGCATTGCATATAAGCATCGGCGGTAATGTTGATGTCGGCCGAGTCTTTGGTCTTGTCGTAGGCCGGCTGCGCAACACTGTGCGACATCACGAACAGGCAACACAAAGATACGATCAGCAACTTGCTCATGAAAGACTCCATCAAGTTAATGCGCAGGCGAATGCAGGTTTGGTGTCGCGTATCTTGACATCTTTCGCATTTTTCCGCATCCGGCAGTCACTGATGCAAGCGCGTGCGTAACTAATAAAGCGTCGCCTTTTGTCGGGCTGGCAGCTCTCGATCATACGACTCGCCGTCGAAATCGCCGGCGGTAATTGCCGCGAGGATGGCACCGGCGGTCGGCACGCGCCGCGGTGCATGCGGATCACGATTTGCCCAGAGCAATGATCGCTGAATGGCGCGCGCACACTGAAAAAACACCTTTTCCACCGATACAACCAACACACACTTGGGCGGCTTGCCGTCGATCAAAAATCGGGAAATCATTTCCGGTGCCACGCTGATTTTGGCGGTGCCCTGCACACGCAATGTCTCGCCGACGCCGGGCACCAGAAACAACAACGCCACCCGTGGATCGTGAATCAGATTGCGCAATGAATCGATGCGGTTGTTGCCGCGCCGCTCGGGTAGCAACAGCGTTTTTGCATCGAGCAATTCAACAAAACCGGCCGGATCACCACGCGGCGAAATGTCCAGCCCGTTTGGGCCCAGAGTGGCGAGCGTCAGAAATGGCGATGCGGCGATGATCTCGGCATACAACGGGTGCACATGATCGGTCTCTTTCTTGATCGATGCATCGGTCAATGGCCCCGATAACGCCAACAGCCCTTCCGGCGTTGAAATAATGTGTGGGTCAATTGCGGGCATGGTTGGTAAATGGCATTAAGGAACGACGGTTTCGATTTTCACAAGAAATCACGCGCGACGCAAACCTACGGCGGCGCAGACAGCGAGGTCGCAATGCCCGCCTGCAACGCCTCGTTGCCGTTGAGCCATGTCATCTGCGTGGTGCGATTGCCGGACATCAGCGCGGTTACCGCCTCAACGCCGGCGGGGGCCAACATTTTTTTCAAATAGACTGCTGCGGTGGCGTTAAAGATCCTGTCTTTATCATCATCCGTCTGTTCAGGCCGTCGCGAATTCAAATAGTGGTAGCCCAGGCCAACGCGGGCATCACGCCCGGTCTTGATCTCACTGCTGCCGGCATAAAAGCGTTCGACACCGGCCGCAAAAATATGAGTGCACGCACTTGCACACCGGTCGCGGGTGGCGTCGACGTATGTGTTAAATCCGGCCTCGCGAATCATCACGCCAATGGCCTGTGCCGCGCCGCCGTTGCCGCCGCCGCTGGCGAGCTTAACCAAACGAACAGCGGGCGGCACCGTCGACAAAAATACCTTGAAGCGTTTGTCATCTCCCGGACAAATACCACCCTGCAAAAAAATAAACCGCTCGGTCCGACTCAGTTGAATACCACCCTCACCCCGCGCACAGACGGTGGCGGTGTAACCCTGTGGTGTTGCGGTAGCCGTTGCGCTGGCTGGCATCACGGCAACCGCGGCTGCCGTTGGCGGCCCGGGTGAATCCGGCACGGCGGCACAACCTGCCAGCATGGCGATCAACAAGAAGGGATAAATGAATTGCGTGTTGGGCATCGATGGGGCAGGCAAGTAAAAAATAAGCATCCCAACACTCTATCTGACGCACTGCGCTGGTCGCAAGTCAAACCCGCAGCACTCAGAGATCGATGGCAAACCGAACGGTATTGGTCTTTTCATCCCACCCGCGCGAGGCGTAAAAGCCGCGCCGATATGATTCGCGGTCTTTCAGATTCACCAGGGTCAAACGCAGACAGCCGCGTGTCATTGCCTCAGATTTAACACGTTCCAACAACGCGGTGCCAACACCATTGCCGCTGGCGTAGGAGCGGATGAACAACTCGCTCAAATATCCCTCCGGCCCGCTGAATGCCGGATGCAGCCAATACACCGCCGCGTAGCCCACCACGCGACCGTCCAATTCACCAACAAAAGTCAGCCGCTCCGAATGCACGCGCGCAAGACTCGCCGTCGCCTGCAACTCCATCGCATCCACACCAAGCGTTTTCCAATGGTCGTAATCATCGATGTTGGCGCGCACCTCAGCGATCTGGCGTGCGTCGGCAATGTTGGCGAGGCGGATGTTGGGTGTCATGTGGTTTTGTTGGCGGGGATGCGCAAATGATCGGGTCGTGGCATTTTAGTGACACGCATCGGTACCTCACATCGAAATATGAAAGTCATTTATTGACGGGAGTTTTCAGGCATTTTTGTCTGGAGATAGCCGTGGATGATGGGTTTTTCGAAATAATCGACCCTGGCCCCTTTTATTGCTTTTATTGTGGCCCCTTTTATTGCCTTTTATTGGATCATGTCAGCGACGGTTTCAATTTCGGAGTCCAGGCGGATAAGGTCAGAGCTAGCCACGCATCGCCTCCACCGCCTGCTCCACCCGCTCCACCGCAATAATCTCCATCCCCTCAATCTTCTGCTTCGGCTTATTGCCCTTCGGGATGATGGCGTGGGTGAAACCAAGCTTGGCGGCTTCTCTTAATCGCTCCTGCCCGCGCTGCACGGGCCGTACTTCACCGGCGAGGCCGACTTCGCCGAACACCACATGTTTGGTCGGTAGCGGTTTGTTCTTCAAGCTTGAAACGATGGCGAGCAACACGGCCAAGTCCGCGCCGGGCTCATCGATCTTCACGCCACCCACGGCATTGATAAACACGTCTTGATCAAAACACGCAATGCCGGCGTGACGATGTAACACCGCCAACAACATCGCGAGACGGTTTTGTTCCAGGCCCACCGAGAGCCGCTTGGGGTTCATGTGCGCTTCATCGACCAGCGCTTGAATCTCAACAAGTAACGGGCGCGTGCCCTCTTGCGTCACCATCACACAACTACCCGGCACATTCGCGCTGTGTGTCGAGAGAAACATCGCCGATGGGTTGGTGACTTCGCGCAAACCCTTCTCGGTCATGGCAAATACGCCGATCTCATTCACCGCGCCAAAGCGATTTTTGACGGCACGAATCAAACGGAAACTGGAGTGGGTGTCGCCTTCGAAATACAACACCGTATCAACCATGTGCTCCAACACGCGTGGCCCGGCGAGTGCGCCCTCTTTGGTGACGTGGCCGACCAACACAATCGTGGTGCCGGTGGATTTTGCGAAGCGCGTCAGATGCGCCGCGCATTCACGCACCTGTGCGACCGAGCCTGGTGCGCTGGTAAGTGCGGCGGAATAAACCGTTTGTATGGAATCAATGACGGCGACCTGCGGCTTTTCATGGCTGAGTGTGGCGAGGATTTTTTCCAGCTCAATTTCCGCGAGCAGTTTGACGTCGTGTGTGTCGAGTGCCAAACGGTTCGCACGCATGGCAATTTGCTGCGGGCTTTCCTCACCACTCACATACAGCACACTCGATGAGGCTGAGATGGCACACAACGCTTGCAACAGCATGGTCGATTTGCCGATACCGGGGTCGCCGCCAATCAACACCACGCCACCACTGACCAAGCCACCACCGAGCACTCGATCAAATTCACCGATGCCGGTGGGCTGACGCGGGATGTCTTGTGTTTTAACTTTGCTTAATTGCAGCACTTGGCCACGTTCGGCATTCACGCCGGCAAGGGTCGCAAAACGGTTTGCGCTCGGTGTGCTCGACTCGGCGATACCCTCAAGCAAGGTATTCCACGCCTGACAGTGCGGGCACTGGCCCTGCCATTTCAGCGATTGGCCGCCGCATTCGGTGCAGGTGTAGATGGTTTTAGGTTTGGCCATGAGTTAGCAAGCGCAGGGGAAAGTGATTACTGTTAATGTATACAGTATCACAGATTCAGCTCGCCTCGTCACTCGACCTCCACCACAGGCACCCTCGCCGCCAGCGCACAAAACAATTCATACGCCACCGTACCGGCCGCGTGTGCGACTTCATCGGCCGGCAGGCCTTCGCCCCACAGGCACACCGGTGCGCCAACCTTGGCGTGCGGGATATCGGTGAGGTCCACCGCCAGCATATCCATCGATACACGGCCGATGGTACGGGTGCGTTTACCACTGACGATGACCGGCGTGCCGCGTTCGTTGGTGCCTGGCGCGTGGCGCGGGTAACCATCGGCATAACCACAGGCAACAACACCGATGCGCATTTTTTTATGCGCTGTGTAACTCGCACCGTAACCGACCGTGTCGCCCTTCTCAAGCATTTGCACACCGATAATTTCACTGCGCAGCGTCATCACCGGCTTGAGGCCGATTTCCTCGGCGGTGCGGTCGGCAAACGGTGACGAACCATACAACATGATGCCGGGCCGCACCCAGTCGCGGTGGGTTTTTTGAAAACGCAACAGCGCCGCAGAGTTGGCGACACTCTGGGTGAATTTTTTGCTGGTGAAAATCGTTGAGGCGTGTTTGACGATTTCCTCAAAACGTTTCATCTGCGGCGCCACGCCTTGCACACCATCAGCGGTGGCGAAATGTGTCATCAACGTGACATTACCGAAGTTTTTATGCGCGGCCGCCAGCTCAAGCGCAAAACCCGACATCGGGCCGGCCAAGCCCAGGCGGTTCATGCCGGTGTTGAATTTCAGAAACACGTCGAGCGGCGCCTTGAGGTCCGCGTCGGCAAATTGTTTGGCGGTGTCGAGGTCGCGAATGGTGGTGGTGAAGTTGTAGTTGGCAAACACCGCCAGTTCATCCTCACCAAAAAAACCCTCAAGCATCAGAATCGGCGCCTTGACACCGAGTTTTCTGAGCTGGATGGCCGAATCAAGTTCGAGTGTGGCAAAGGCATCGGCGTGTTTGAGGGCGCGTGCAACACGCGTCAAGCCGTGCCCGTAGGCGTTGGCTTTGACAACGGCAAACACTTTTGACTTTGGCGCGGTCGTTTTCGCCACACCGTAGTTGTGTACCAGTGCGGCGGGTGAAATTTCAGCTCGGATCGGACGCATGGCCTGGTTTCTGCCCTAGTTCACGATCCAAACAAACGATGGTGTGGAATTCACAAAAGGCCAGCGCCGATGTGTAACCCGTCGTCCCAGCGCAGGCTGGGACCCAGTCCATTGTTGATCAAATCGCCCAAGAGAGTGGATGGTTGCAATCAATATCGTCGTGCCCGGTCTTTAATATTTGATGTTGGAGGGTCTGGATCCCTGGCTGCGCTGGGATGACGGCAAATGTTCGTTTTGTTTGGTCGACGTCGCGGGGATGACGGCGATGTTCAGCCTTAGTATCCGCCCCCACCACCATGCACATGGTTCTCAAAACGCGTGTTCTGGCCGATGAAGGTCAGCCGCACAGTGCCGATCGGGCCGTTACGCTGTTTGCCGATAATGATTTCCGCGGTGCCCTTGTCGGGCGTCTCGGGGTTGTAAACTTCGTCGCGATAAATAAAGATGATGACGTCGGCGTCTTGTTCGATCGCGCCTGATTCACGCAGGTCCGACATCACCGGGCGTTTGTTCGGGCGTTGCTCGAGTGAGCGGTTCAACTGCGAGAGCGCCACCACCGGCACCTTCAGCTCTTTGGCCAGCGCCTTGAGTGAGCGCGAGATTTCGGAAATTTCGGTGGCGCGGTTTTCACCCGCGCCGGTGGCCGACATCAACTGCAAATAGTCGACCACAATCAAACCGAGACCTTCGTACATGCGCCACATGCGCCGCGCACGGGCGCGCAATTCGAGTGCGTTGAGTGCGGGCGATTCGTCAATATGAATCGGTGCGGCGTTGAGTTTCACCATTGCCTGATTCAGTCGATCCCAGTCACGCGCTTCGAGCTGGCCGGTACGTAATTTCTGTTGGTCAACTTTCGAAATCGACGACAGAAAACGATTGGCAATCTGTGTCCCGCCCATCTCCATCGAGTAGATCAATACCGGCAGCCCGAGATTGACGGCGACGTGTTCGGCGAGGTTCAGACTGAATGCGGTGTTATGGGTTGGGATGTAATCGTCGGTCACGTACAGATGCGTTGGGTGTGAGACCGCGATACATTGGGTGGCGGTGACGCGTGTTGGCACAATGCTGGCGATATTGAGCCGTTTGCGTCTGGCAAACGCCTCTGGCGCGCGAGCTTTTTTCGCCTCAAGCAGGAACAGTGATTTCGGATTGGCGTGGCTGATATTGACCACAAATGAATCGCGACCTTGCTTCTTTTCACCAAGATAGGTGTAGCTGGTGCGTTTATCCTTGATGGTGGCATATGCACCTATCGAGCGCGCCAGTGTCAACACATCGTTGGCGAGTTGCCAACTTGAGGTGGCAAACCGCACCGAGCCCCACTTCTCGACCCAGCCATCGGTATCGAGCAAGCCGCGCAGCAAATCAAGGCGCGCGGCCCGATTCGCCAGCAGGTAGGTTTCAGGAATAAATTTTTCGACGCTGGAAATCCCCCAGAGATCGAGCTGACGCAACGCGTGCATCAACGGATTGACCTGCGCGCGAACCATCGCGGGCTTTTCTGCCAGCGCGATTTCGGCTGCGGTGGGCCTGACCACACGCCAATCGTAGTGATCCGCGTGTTTGACCTGCAATGTGTCGCCAAGGCGGGTCTGCAATCGCCCGATCATCCCGGCATCGGCCGTCGAAAACATGATGGACGTTCCGGATAACTTGCCATCACCGAGTAATGCGCCAAGCACCCATGGATCCACGGATAACGGTTCATGATGACCAAACTCACCATTGATTTCATCAACCCAGATGCGGTTGATATAGCGCTTTTTGCCAAGCATCTCGCGCAGCTTGGCGGTAGTGACGGTGCGCGGTTGATCCCATTCGCGGTATCGAATTGTCCAGAGATGCTCTTCACAACACTCGGTCGAGCGGCCATCGGCAAACGTGATGCGAAAAACCTGCCGCTCGCCCTGCGGATAAACGCCGGTGACAATCGATGGCGTGCCGTCCACTGAGGCAAGCGCGTCGCCCGGCTGCAAATGCCCCATCGCCTTCCAGCCGGTGGTGGTCTTGATACGTGCATCGAGCGGCTGCGCCTTGCCCATTGAGGGTCTGCCGGCGACAATGATGAGATCACCGTCCTGCATGCCGGATGTCATGTTATCGAGATCAACAAAACCGGTCTCTTTGCCGACCACCGCGCTCGGATTTTTTGACAGTTCGTCGAGGCGCGTCATGACTTCGCTGAGCAGGTTTTCCATCGACTGAAAACCATTTGAATCGCGTCGTCCCATCTCGGCGATATCGAAGACTTTTTTCTCGGCCTCGTCTAGCAACTGGCGCGCTTCGCGACCATTGGGCGTATACGACGCATCGGCGATCTCTTCACCGGCGCGCGCCAGTGCCCGCATGATCGAACGCTCGCGCACGATCTCGGCGTAAAGCCGGATATTGGCGGCCGACGGTGTACCCTCGGCGAGATTCTGCAAATAGCTGATGCCGCCGATATTCTGCAATTCACCCGATAGCTGCAGCGACTCGGCCAGCGTCAACACATCGGCCGGCTTGTTGTGTTCGATCAACTTTGAAATGTGCCGGTAAATCTTGCGATGATCGTCGCGGTAAAAATCGACGTCGGCAACCATGTCGCCGATGCGGTCCCAGGCTTCGTTGTTGAGCAGCAATCCACCCAGCACGGATTGCTCGGCTTCGATCGAATGCGGTGGCAGCTTGAGTGACGACACGCTGCTATCGGTGCCGTATTGCGGAGGATTGGAGGGGTGTGAAAAGACGGCGGCCATTGTTGTTTTGTCGATTTAGGGCGGGCGTATGAATAAAAAAGGCGGGAATCAGACGGGAAAATCAGGTGGACATATTGTGCGCCCAGAGTTATCCACATTCAATGCACAAGTCGGTGTTTTTGTTGCGCATAAGCTGTGGATAACTCTGGCCGATTTCGAGGTCACCACGACGTTTGGCCGAAAAAAAACCGGTCACTGACCGGTTTTTTAATTGCCGGGTAACCCCGGCGGGACTGTCACTTAAACGTGTTCGCCAAGCACCGAGACGGTGATGTGCGCTTTGACGTCGGTGTGCAGATCCAGCGTGAGCGGGAAGTCACCAATGGTCTTCAACGGACCGTTTGGCATGACAACTTCGCCCTTCTTCACATCAAAGCCCTGCTTGGTGAGCGCTTCGGCGATGTCTGAGTTCGTGACCGAACCAAACAAGCGACCATCCACACCCGCTTTTTGCGTGACTTGCACCATGTAGCCTTCGAGTTTTTCACCACGCGCCATGGCGGCGTTGTGAATTTCGTGGGCTTTCTTTTCCAACTCGGCACGCTTGGCTTCAAACTCGGCCTTGGCGGCCACGGTTGCGCGCTTGGCTTTGCCTTGCGGAATCAGAAAATTACGGGCGTAGCCGTTTTTAACGTTGACGACGTCGCCGAGGGCGCCGAGATTAACGACTTTTTCCATCAAAATAATTTGCATGTTTTTTCTCCTGGTCCGTTCTGCAATTAGCGATTTGGATGCAGATCGGTGTAGTGCAACAGCGCCAAAAAGCGTGCGCGCTTGATTGCGACGTCCAGCTGACGCTGGTACTTGGCTTTGGTGCCAGTAATACGGGCCGGGATGATCTTGCCGTTTTCGTTGACAAAATCTTTCAGGACACCGATGTCCTTGTAATCGATTTGCACAACTTTTTCAGCGGTGAAGCGGCAAAACTTTTTACGACGGAACAAGCCGCGATTCGGATTGCGAACGTCTTTCTTGTTTTTGTCGAACTTCTTTCCACGCGGGGATGGACGGGGCATGATTAACCTCTTGAATTAGATGTTGATAACGATTGCGGCGCGCCAACTAGGCGGCAGCCACTTCCGGAGCCGATTCTTTGACATCGACTGACTTGGATTTTTCTTCCTTCATCATTGGCGATGGACCGGTTTCAGCGCCTGGTGGGCCGGATGCCGGAGGGCAAACGCAACCACCATCACGCTGTAGGCGGGCCCGACCTTGTGGCTGC
>JANOEV010000368.1:0-2146 GCA_031413695.1 Burkholderiales bacterium | reverse complement strand
GGCGCAATCGCGCGGGGATGCGATAGGACGAGTCGGCATGGCGGCTTGCATAAAGAAATCAGGAGCGTAATGGAAGCATTAAAAGGCATCAGAATTCTCGACATGACCCACGTGCAAGCCGGTCCGACTTGTTCGCAATTGTTGGCCTGGATGGGTGCAGACGTGATCAAGTTCGAGCCGCCGCAGGGCGACGCGACGCGCGGTCAATTGCGCGATATCCCCGGCGCCGATTCGCTTTACTTCACGATGCTGAACTGCAACAAACGATCGATCACGGTCAACATGAAGTCAGCCGAAGGCAAGACGGTGTTTATCGACCTGCTTAAAGAGTGTGACATTGTCATGGAAAATTTCGGGCCCGGCGTTCTCGACCGGCTCGGATTTACCTGGGAAAAAATACACGATATCAACCCGCGCATCATCATGGGTTCGATCAAGGGGTTCGGTTCGAGCGGACCCTATGCCGAATTCAAGGCGTACGAAAACGTTGCCCAAGCGATGGGCGGTGCGATGAGCACCACCGGCACGCCTGACGGGCCGCCTTTTGTTACTGGCGCGCAAATTGGCGATTCTGGTACCGGCCTGCATCTGGCAATTGGTCTGCTGGCTGCATTGCAGCATCGCCACACCAGCGGCAAGGGGCAATATGTTGAAGTCGCGATGATGGACGGCGTGATGAATCTGTGCCGGGTGAAATGGCGTGACCACCAGCGGTTGACGCGCGGCGCGTTGCCTGAGTACTCGGTACCAACGGCGCAAGGCATGGGTGATGTGCCCAGGGCGGGAAACGATTCGGGTGGTGGACAATTGGGCAACGCGATTCATTGCAAACCGCATGGGCCAAACGACTATTTATATGTGGTGGTACAAGAGGCGGTCTGGGTGGGGCTGGCCAATCGTATCGGCCCGGATTTGGGTCTACCGGATCTGGCTGCCGACCCGCGCTTTGCCGCCATTGGCGACCGCCGCAAAAACCAGAACGAGATGTGGGCATTGATCACCCGGTTTGCGGCCGATTACACCAAGCGCGAATTCATGGCGATTCTGAACCCGATTGATGTGCCATGCGGCCCGATCATGTCGACCGAGGATCTGGCCAATGACGAACATATCCGCGGACGCGAAATGTATGTCGAGATCGATGACCCGAAACGGGGCAAATGGTGGAACGTCGGCATGCCGATCAAACTTTCCGCGTCGCCGGCAAAAATCGAGCGTTCGCCACTGCTGGGCGAACACAACGATGATGTTCTAAAAAACGTTCTCGGTTACGAGGATACAAAGATTAACAATCTCAAGTCGGCGGGCGCATTCAGCGCGCCGGCAAAAAAGACCATATGAAAATTGCAATCATCGGCCAGCAGGATTTCGGCAAGTCCACCCTGGACGCATTCCTTGCCCGCGGCGACGAGGTGGCGGGTGTTTTTTGCGCACCGGAGAAGGAGGGCGCGAAGCCGGACCCGCTGCGTGTGCTAGCGCAAGAGAAGGGTTTACGAACGTTCCAATTCCCGTCGTTAAAGGCACCTGAAGCTGTTACGGCGTTGCGCGAATTGAATGTCGAGATTGGTGTGATGGCGTTTGAGCTGCAATTTGCGCCGCAAGAGTTTGTCAACATCCCGAAACACGGCACCATTCAATTTCACCCATCGCTATTGCCAAAGTACCGCGGCCCCTCGTCGATTAACTGGCCGATCAGTCGCGGCGAGACCGAGACCGGGCTGACCATTTTTCGCCCGACGGACGGATTGGATGAAGGCGCGGTGATTTTGCAGAAGCGGACGCCCATTAGTGACAATGACACGTTGGGGTCGGTCTATTTCGACCGGCTGTTTCCGATGGGTGTGGCCGCCATGCTGGAAGCAGCGGATCTGGTTGTTTCGGGCAAACATACGGAAACGATCCAGGATGAATCGCGGGCAAGTTACGAAGGCTGGTTCCGTGCTGCGGAGGCCAAAATCAACTGGCACAACCACGTCGACAATATCCATAACCTCATCCGCGGATGTGATCCGGCGCCCGGCGCCTGGACAACCCTCGCGGGCAAAAAGGTTCAGCTGTTTGGGTCAAATAAGCATCTGGTTCGAACATTCGGCGCGGTCAAAGGCAAGCCGGGTGAAATCACCACAATTGCTGACTCAATGTTCAT
>JANOEV010000367.1:0-1969 GCA_031413695.1 Burkholderiales bacterium | reverse complement strand
CCTTGATGAGGTCCGAAATATCCTTGGTCGCTTCTTCAATTTTCAAGGTAAGTTTGCCTTTGAAAAGCTCGCCCTTGATTGGAATGTAAAACGACTGCGGCAACGCCAGCCGTGCGATGGTGCCCACATCCTCGGCGTATGGCACGCCGGGTGGCGCAATGATTTTTCGCAGCATGACGCGACTGGCCAATTGCGGTTCCATCAGGATTGCGTTTTCGGCCGTTTCAATTTTCTCGATCACACCTTCGATTTGTCCAGTCATCTCGATCGGCGCGCCGTCTTTCATCGCCTTGTCTTTAGCGTAGCGCAATTGAATCTTGCCGCGCATGTCAAATTTATAGGTGTAGTACGGCTTCGTTTTGTGGCGAAACTCGGAACGGAATTGCGCGTAGACCGGGCCTTCAAATTTCTCGCAGAATTCCTTGAATCTTTGCTTGATAAAGAATTGCGACACATCGCCCACCAGGCCGATAGCCGCGCCCATCATCGCAATCGGTCCGCCCGCCGCACCGGCAGCCAAAATACTTGTGCTGACCTTGAATGTTTCTTCAATGGCAAATTTGGCGCCATCTCCCGCCTTGGTCGGAATGGCGTCGATGATTTTGCCTGGCCCCTTGTCGATTAGAAAGTTGCGCAGAATTTGCCATGGCTTGCCGATTAGATTCATGCTCGTTGAGAGTGCGGAAAAGGCCTCCGTTGCCGCTTCCAGATTGTCGCAACTGGCATTTTTCTTGGCCCCTTCAGCGAGGCGCTTCTCGAAATATTCATTTTGCTTTTTGATCTCGGCATTGGCCGCATCGAGATCGACGAACAAGGGCTTTAGCGCGGGCAATAGTTCTGGGTGTCTATCGCCCAGCTCATAGACTTTACTGAGCGCGTTCTCATATTGCTTTTGCGCAGCGGGAATTTCCGCTAATTTCTTTTTTAGCTCCGCAGATTTTTGTTGGAATTCATCTTTCACAGGGGAAGGCGCCAGATTGGCAATTTGTGCATCGCCTGCGGCGTGGCCACTTTGCATCGTTTTGATCAGCGCGTTCGCGGTGACCGATGCCATCGCTGCCGAGCCACCCGGCGACGCGACAGTCAGTTCACCGGTAACGCTGCCTTTGCCGTCGGGTGCCGTCACCACAATCTTGTATTTCCCCTCGGTCGCAGGCGTGAAGTCGGCGCTGAATACACTCATCGCATCAACGGTCGCTTTCAGTACCTGCGGCGCGCCGCTGGCGGGTGAAATTTTGATGCTGACCTGATTGTTTTTACCCACCACCATCGACGTGCCGGAAATGGTGACCTTGCTTTTCACCAGCGCCACCGCTGGCTTCACCAATACCGTAACCGGCGCATCGACTGGTACGAACGCGTGTGAGGGCGTGGCGGCAAGCATCGCCACCATTGCAGATATGCCAGCCGCCAATAATTTAATCGCCTTCATTTGCTAATTTTCGTAGTGAGCAAACCGTCGGCGTAAACGAAGTCCTTCAACACCGTGTTGCGCGTGGTGTCGTTCTTTTCGTGTATCAACTGAAAGGCAGTGCGCATGCGGCCAGGATTGGGGTTCTCGGCGCTTTTGTCCGCGACCATCACGATCTTGGTGGTGATGCCATCCACGCTCGGAAAGTAATCCACCCGATAAATGGGCAAACCATTCAGGGCGCTGGTGCGCGGTTGATCCAGAAAGCAGCTGTAGCGGGGAAACGTCGAGAAGTCGGTCTGCGGCTTTGATGTCGCGATCTTGCATTCGAACGCCACTTTGTATTGGCTGGCAGAGATCTGCGGAAACTCACCCGGCTTTGTATCGATCTGCTTGACTGTCATTGATGCGCTGTCAGGCACGGTCAATTGCGCCCGCCCGGAGGTCACCGGCGACTTCAATTGCAAGCCATCGCGGATTGGTTGTGATTGCGGCTGTGCTGACAATGGACTATGTATTTGGGCGATTGCGTGTCCTGCCGAGAGCGCGACGAGCGAT
>JANOEV010000366.1:0-10684 GCA_031413695.1 Burkholderiales bacterium | reverse complement strand
GCCATCATCAGGTTTTCCGTGCCGGTGACGGTCACGGTTTCCATCAGAATGCGCGCACCATGCAGCTTCTTCACCGACGCCAGAATGTACCCCGCGTCGATGGTGATGCTGGCCCCCATCGCCTCCAAACCCTTGATATGGATATCGACCGGGCGCGCGCCAATGGCGCAACCGCCGGGTAACGATACCTTGGCTTCGCCAAAACGTGCGAGCAATGGACCCAGCACCAGAATCGATGCGCGCATGGTTTTTACCAAATCGTACGGGGCGAGCTTTGCGCTGATAGTTGTCGCACAAAGCGTCAGATTTTCGCCATCACGTTTGGCGGCAACACCCATCTGCGCGAGCAACTTCACCATGGTGCCGATATCGTTGAGCTGCGGCACATTGGTCAGCGCCAGCGACTCGGCGCTTAACAGCGAGGCGGCGATGATCGGCAGCGCGGCATTTTTGGCCCCTGAAATACGGACGGTCCCGTTAAGCGTCTTGCCGCCCCTGATGTTGAGTTTTTGCATGCTAATTCCTTGAGGGGTATGGCTAGGCGACGGAGCCGGATACGGCCAGCCATTCGGCGGGCGTCAATGTCTGCATCGACAATGCATGAATTTCTTCGCGCATACGGTCACCGAGCGCACCATAAACAATCTGGTGCCGGGCCACACGCGACTTGCCTTCAAAGGCGCCCGACACAATTACCGCTTGAAAGTGTGCGCCGTCGCCGTCGACGTCAACGTGCTCACAGACGAGATTCTCATGCAGATAGCCTTGGATCTGGGCGGGTGTGACCATGATTGACGTAACCGATTATTAAGATTTGCAGGATGCGCGCCGGATGGATTGACTATCGACGCAGTTTGTAGCCTGATTTTAGCAGGTGAAGGGTGAATGCCGAGAGGCACAAAAATGAAAAACTGGTGACACCCAGGCTGGTCCATACAGAGACATCGGACCGGCCAAAAAAGCCGAAGCGAAATCCGTCGATCATGTAAAAAAACGGATTGAGGTGGGACAGCACCTGCCAAAACGGCGGCAGCGAGTGAATCGAGTAAAAAACGCCCGACAAAAACGTCAGCGGCATGATGATGAAATTCTGGAATCCGGCCATCTGATCAAACTTGTCTGCCCAAAGGCCGGCAACCATGCCAAGCGCACCCAGCAGCGCGCTGCCCAGCATGGCAAACACCACAATCCACAGCAGGTTATGGATCGGGATATGCGCCATCAAAATGCCGACCACAAAGACGCCAAGACCGACCGCCAACGCACGCACCATTGCCGCAAGCACATAGGCGCCAAAAAAATCCCAATGCGTAAGCGGCGGCAACAGGATGAACAGGATGTTGCCGGTAATTTTCGACTGAATGATGGATGACGACGTGTTCGCGAACGCGTTTTGCAACATCGACATCATCGCCAGACCCGGAATCAAAAATTGTTCGTAGCTGACACCCGGAAATGCCGCACTGCTGGCGGACATCACATGCGCAAAAATCAGCAAATAGAGAATCGCCGTGAGAACGGGCGCGGCAACCGTCTGAAAGCCGACCTTGTAAAAACGCAGGACCTCTTTGTAAAGCAATGTGCGAAAGCCGATCATTTGTTCATCACCTTCAGAAAGACTTCTTCAAGATCGGGCTCGGTCACTTCCATTTTGACGATCACCGCCCCGGCCTGTCGGAGCGCGGCGAGATAACGTTCAACATCGGCATACTCGTGGATCGCAAACTGGTGCCAGGTATTTTCCTGTTCAATGGTTGATGCATCCGCGCCACGTTGAATGAGTCGTTGTGATGCCAATGCCGCAGGCAAACAATCGGCCAGCTTCACCTTCAACACACGCTCCGAAAACGCATTGAGCAAATTGTCGGTGCGATCAAGCGCGACAATCTGCCCGGCTTTCATCATGGCGATACGTGTGCAAAGTTGTTGTGCCTCTTCAAGATAATGCGTGGTCAGCAAGATGGTATGCCCCAGCTTGTTGAGTGTGCGGATAAACGCCCAAAGCGTTAGTCGCAACTCAACATCAACCCCGGCGGTCGGCTCATCGAGAACAATGACCGGCGGGCGGTGAACCAGCGCCTGCGCAACCAGCACCCGCCGCTTCATGCCGCCCGATAGCTGGCGCATATTCTTGTCGGCCTTGTCGGCCAGCGCCAGACTCACCAGCAACTCGTCAATCCAGGCGTCGAGTTCGCGCCCGCGTTTGATGCCAAAGTAGCCGGCCTGAAAACGCAGCGTTTCACGCACCGAGAAAAACGGGTCGAACACAATCTCCTGCGGCACAATGCCCAGCGCCCGGCGTGCCGCACGGTAATCCAACACAACATCATGCCCCATGACACTGAGCGTCCCGGCGTCGGCGCGGGTCAGCCCCGCCAGCGCGGAGATCAGCGTGGTTTTTCCGGCGCCATTCGGGCCGAGCAGCGCAAAAAATTCGCCCTCTTCGACGGTCAATGAGACGCCGTCAAGCGCTCGCAGCGATTCATAACGCTTTTCAACACCGTCAATTTCAATCGCATGCATGATCAACTTCCGAAAAAAACGAAAACGCCCTCACGTGAGGGCGCCGACTGCACCAGCCACAACAGGTGTGGCTACGGGCAGTTTTGCGACGGGCAATGTATCAGGTCATCTACGCCATACAGCTGCGCGAGCGCCGACAAATTCGGCGGAAGATGAATATAACGAAGCGACTTGCCCATCGCCGTCGCCTCCCGCCGCCAATGCAGCAAAAGAGCAACGCCCGACGAATCAATTTCATGCACATTCTTGAAATCGATGGTCAGGCAGTCTGGCAGCGAATCCTGTGATGCGTACGCCGCGGATTCCGCCAGCCGCAACGGCATCGCATTCAAATTCATTGCGCCGTCCAGTAACATGACCTCGCCCAAAACGGTCGAGGAAAACGAAGGCGGGGGCGCAGATACCGTTTGGGCGGACATGACTATTTCTTCGCTGCGTTTTTTGCGTTTCGATCGGTCAGTGATTTGATTAATCCATCAATACCGCTGTTCTTGATTTCGGTGGCAAATGACGAACGGTAATTGGTGACCAGCGACACGCCGTCGATCAACACATCAAACACCTTCCAGCCATTGTTTGTGTCGGTCGATTTTTCCATTGAATAATCAATCGGGACACCCTGTGCGCCGGGCTGAAGGATCACCGTTTTGACCACGACCTCTGTGTCGGCCGCCGCCAATTTCAACGGACGCACCTCGATGACCTGATTGCGGAACTGCGAAAGCGACGACGAATAGGTTCGCACCAACAAACGACGGAACTCGTTGATCAACGCCGCTTTCTGCGCCTCGGTTGCCTCGCGCCAGGCACGACCAACGGCAAGTTGCGTCATGCGTTGAAAATTAAAATAAGGCAGGATTTTTTCGTTGGCGAGCTTCTCAACCTTGGCTGGGTCGCCTGCCGCCAGATCCTTGTCGGACTTGAGCATCGCCAGCACTTCCGAAGTGTTTTTGCGCACCAGCTCGTCCGGCGGGACGCTCTGCGCACCGGCGGTAAACGATGCCGCCAGCATGGCGACGGAGACAAACAGCACTTTTAGCATATCTATTCCAGGTTGATTCGTGACGAATGGTTAACGCATTGCGAACAACAAAGTTTACGCAGAGAATCTAACGACGTTTTATGGCTAATTTGGAAAAACAACATTTTCAACCGTGCCGATTTACTTTTTCACATCCGCCTTTTCGGGACCGTCGGCGGCTTTGCTGAACAGCAACTGACCGATCAGCCGCTCCAGCACAACAGCGGACTGTGTGATGGAAATCTTGTCACCCTGCGCCAGATTCTTGTCGTCGCCGCCTGCGTCGAGACCGATGTAGACCTCGCCCAACAGCCCCGAGGTCAGGATGGACGCGCTGGTGTCTTTTGGAAAATCAAATCGCTTATCCATCGACAGGGTTGCAACGGCTTGAAATTTTTTGCCGTCGAGCCTGATGTCGGTCACGCGACCGACCAGCACGCCCGAACTTTTCACCGGCGCCTTCAGTTTGAGGCCGCCGATATTCTCAAAGCGTGCTTCGACCGTGTAGGTGGCGCTGTTGCGTTCGCTGCCAAGATTGCCGACTTTGAACGCCAGAAACAATAGCGCGACAAAGCCCATCAACATAAAAATGCCAACCCACAAATCAATTGTTTTTCGATCCATATTATTCCTTGCTCTTTACGTGCTGAATCTACAAACCGCGCAACATAAACGCGGTCAATACGAGGTCGATTGCCAGAATTGTCAGGGCGGAAGTCACGACCGTTCGCGTCGTTGCTCGCGACACCCCTTCAGCTGTCGGCGCGGCGTCGAAGCCCTCAAAGGTTGCGATGATCGACACAGCGAAGCCAAACGCAATTGATTTGACGATGCCATTCCAAACGTCGTATCTGAAATCAACCGCGGCCTGCATGTTCGACCAAAAAACACCGGGATCGGTACCGACATATAGGACCGCGACGATATAGCCGCCGAAAATGCCCATTGCTGAAAACATCATCGCCAGCAGCGGCAATGACACCACGCCCGCCCAAAACCTAGGGGCCACCACACGTGCAACCGGGTCAATCGCCATCATGTCCATCGCCTTGAGCTGTTCGGTTGCCTTCATCAAGCCGATTTCCGCGGTGATCGCCGAGCCGGCACGACTGGCAAACAACAAACCGGTGACAACCGGTCCGAGTTCGCGGACAAGAGACAACGCAACCAACACGCCCATGGTTTCTTCCGCACCATATTTTTGCAGGGTCTCGTAGCCTTGCAGGCCCAGCACCATGCCGACAAACAAACCCGACACCATGATGATGACCAGCGACATGACGCCGGAAAAATAGATTTCACGAATGGTCAGGCCGATTCGCCGAAAGCTCATTCCCGAATGCGCCAGCACCAGCATAAAAAAACGACCCATCGCGCCGATGCGCCAAACCGTCTCGATGCCGCGTGCACCAATATTTCGGATGCCGCGAATCATGGCGAAGCCCTTGTAGGCGCAGGACTCTTTAATGTCCGCAAAATACCGAGGTCGTCGGCATAGTTACCCGCCGGGTAATGGAACGGCACGGGTCCATCCAGCTCGGCGTGCACAAACTGCTTGATGAACGGCTCGGTCGAGGCGCGGATTTCATCCGGCGTGCCGTGGCCGATTATTCGCCCATCAGAAACAAAATACAGGTAGTCGACGATTTGCAATGACTCGACGATATCGTGGGTGACGACGATGGACGTTGCGCCAAGCGCGTCGTTGAGTCGCCGGATGGTTTTGCCCACCACCGCCAGCGAAATCGGGTCCAGCCCGGCAAACGGTTCGTCATACATGATCAGCGCCGGATCAAGCGCGACGGCACGTGCAAGCGCCACCCGGCGCGCCATACCGCCGGAAAGTTCCGACGGGAACAAATTTGAGGCTCCGCGCAGACCCACCGCGTTTAACTTCATCAACACCAGGTCACGAATCATGTCTTCCGGCAAATCGGCGTGCTCCCGCAGCTGAAACGCAATATTGTCGAACACCGTCATGTCGGTGAACAACGCACCAAACTGAAATAGCATGCCCATCTTGCGGCGCATTGCATACAGGGCATCGCGATCAAGTTTGCCGACATCCTGGCCGTCGATCATCACGCGGCCCGAGCCGGCCTTGAGTTGCCCGCCGATCAACTGCAACAGCGTGGTCTTTCCGCAACCCGAGCCGCCCATGATGGCCACCAGCTTGCCTTTTGGCACCTTGAGCGTGATGCCCTTTAGGATTGGACGCTTGCCATAGGAGAAATTGACATTTTCAATGTCAACAAAATTTGAACCATCCACAGCGGTTGTCGGGTCTATTGGATTCACAAGTTTTTTCGGGCGCAATGTCAAGCTGTGTCACGTTGCCAAACAGCGGCCTGATGTCCAGCGGATAATCGAAACAGGCGAAATCGGCGGGCCGGTTTGGCAATCGCCACACAAGCCGGCCACGCCAATTTCAAGAGGTTGATTTTACACTGGTCCCGCCGCTTTTCCGGAATAAGGTCGGTGCGTTTTTAAGGCCGCAACCAACAACAAAAGTTCATCCAATTGCCGTTAAATCGGCGCGAACCGCACGATTGCGGCGCCCACCTATAATCGGAGCCTATGTCTGATATTCAGCCCAACATCCCGCCCACCGGACCGGCGGCGCGCGGCCGGCCAAAATCTGGTCTGCCATCGGCCAAGCCGTCACTGCTTGTTGTTGATGACGATCCGCTCATCCGCGACACGCTCTCGTATGTCCTGTTTGACACATTCAATGTACAAGCCTGCGAGTCGCGCTCAAAGGCGATGGATTTGCTCCGGAGCGGTGAATTTTCGCCTGAGGTGGCACTGATTGATTTGGGGCTGCCGCCGTTGCCAGATCAGCCGACCGAGGGATTCAAGCTGGTCGGCGATCTGCTGGCGTGGTCGCCACTCATACGAATTCTGGTGCTTTCCGGACAAAATGAGGAACCAAATGCACGCCGCGCGCGTGCACTGGGGGCGGCGGATTTGGTGCCAAAACCGTGTACACCCGAGCGACTGCGCACACTGCTGGTCGCCCAATTGTCAGGGGGCGCAGCGGCAACAGATATCGAGTCGGATTCGGTGACGACGCTGATTGGTGAGAGCCCACCGATACGCAAGCTTAAGGGCCAAATCGACCTTTATGCGGCCTCGGTTTTTCCAGCGCTGATCGAAGGACAATCCGGCAGTGGCAAAGAGCGGGTTGCCGCCGCGCTGCATCAATTGAGTCCTCGCGCAAAACTACCATTCTTGGCGCTCAACTGCGCCGCCATCTCCGCCAATCTGGTCGAGGCGACATTGTTTGGCCACGCCAAGGGCGCGTTCACCGGCGCGACCGGTGTCAAGGCGGGCTATTTCGAGGATGCCGGCGAGGGCACGCTATTTCTCGATGAAATCGGCGAACTGCCGCTCGAACTGCAACCCAAGTTGCTGCGTGTGCTTGAGAACGGTGAATTTCAGCGGGTCGGCGAAACGTCTGCGCGTCAGTCGAAAGCGCGGATTGTTGCGGCGACCAACCGCGATTTGCGCGGCGAGGTCAAGGCCGGGCGTTTTCGCGCCGATCTGTATCACCGGCTTTCGGTTTTTTCGATTCTCGTTCCACCGCTAAAAGAGTTGGGCGACGACAAACTGCGTCTGATTGCGCACTTTTCCCGTCAATATGCAAAGCACCATGCCACCGAGCCATTTGTATTGGATGAGGGCGCGCAGGCGGCCGTGCTGGCGTACCCATTCCCGGGTAACGTGCGCGAACTCAAAAATATCGTCATCCGGTTGATTGCCAAACATGCCGGCTATAGCGTCTCTGCCGCGCAACTTGCGGAAGAGTTCGAGCTTCCGGGTTTGGAGGGTGACGACGGCGTTGGCACAAGGCTTGACGCGCGCGCGGAAATCACCGCGAGTGCATTGTTCCGGCTCGATGCAAAATTGGCGGACGTCGAGCTCCAATATATTGACGCCGCAATTGATATTGCCAACGGCAACATGTCGCAGGCTGCGCGGATTTTGGGAATTTCGCGTTCGACACTTTACAGCCGGCTTGAAGTATTGCGTCCGAGCAGTCTCAAGGGTGCCCCGCGGGATGAACCCGATGTCGGGTAACGGTCATTGTCATCGTCGTCGCAACGCACAAATGCAAGTCTGGCAGACGGCCGGATGTCGATCGAATCAGCGCGTCAGGTGAAAAATCAGGTGATAAACTTGTCACTGCGTTGTATTGACACCATCGCACACGGAATTTGCAGCGACAAGCGCCTTATCCAATAACCGACCGCGAACCCAGCCCCCTTATGACGATGTATCTCGAACACTTCGGCCTCACTGAGGCCCCGTTCAAAATCACACCGCATACCGAGTTTTTCTTTTCCGGTGCAAACCGTGGCGAAACGCTGGAAGCGCTGCTCTATTCGATTACCAGCGGCGAAGGCATTGTCAAAGTCACCGGCGAGGTCGGTTCCGGCAAGACAATGTTATGCCGGGTGTTGATGGAGCGGCTGCCCGAGACCGTTGAGACAATTTATCTGGCGGTACCGTCTCTTTCGCGCGATGAAATGCTCGCAACCATCGCCGGCGACCTGCACCTTGAAACACAAGGGATGTCAACCACCAAACTGATTCGCGCGCTGCAGGAAAAACTGATTGAGATCCATGCCGAGGGCCGCCAGGTTGTGGCATTGATCGACGAAGCGCATGCGATGCCGCTCGAAACGCTGGAAGAAATACGCCTGCTGTCCAATTTGGAAACCAGCCATTTCAAGCTGATGCAGATCGTTTTGTTTGGGCAGCCGGAACTTGACGAGCACCTCTCTTTGCAAAACATGCGCCAGTTGCGTGAACGCATCACCCACAGTTTCAGCCTCAAGCCATTGCCGCCCCGCGATATCAAGGACTATGTCGATTTTCGTCTGCGCGCCGCCGGCTACAAAGGCCCCGATCTGTTCACCCCCGAGTCCCTCAAATTGATTGCGGAAGCATCCGAGGGCCTGACACGACGTATCAACATCTACTGCGACAAGACGCTGCTTGCCGCGTTTGCCGTCGGCACCCATACGGTCACGCCGGACCTGGTTCGCGCGGCTATTACGGATACACAAATTGTGGTCCCGGATCACAAGAAATTGCGCGGTTCGTTCTGGCTTGCCATTGCCGCGTCATTGCTGGCAGGTGTGATGATCGGCTTTCTTGCCGGCCGTGCAACCATGCCGGTCGCTGTGCAGACCACGGCGGCAGCGCCTGTAGCGCCCCTTCAGGCTGAAAAGGTATTGCCAAAGGTTGAGCAATCGCCGGCGTCCACGGCAACAACAGCCGCTGCGGTCACAACACCGGTTGCGCAAGCCGCCATCAAACCGGCTGAACCGACGGGTCCGCCAGTGTCGCAGGCAAAAACGCCCGAAGCCGGGCAAGAAAAAGGTGCCGGACCGTCCGCCACAAAACAGGCAGATGCGGCACCGGCAAAATCCGAGTCAAATACCGACTGGCTGGGCAAACGCGTTACGGCTGACATGGCGCGTCTTGCCAAATTGCCAAATAACCGTTTTTCGATTCAGCTGATGACGGCGAATGAACGCGAGCGTGGTGCCATTGAAAACTATCTGCGCGCCGCCAGTCGTGAGTTGAATCCGGACCGCATTATGTTGTTTCTTTCAGGTACCACCGAGAACCCGCGCGTCAGTGTGCTTTATGGCAATTACACTGAGCGTAGCGAAGCGTCCGCCGAATTGACCGGGCTGCCGGCAAAGGTGACACAATTCCGGCCTTACGTGCGATCTTTTCAGGCAGTCCGGGACGACATGCGCGCATTGCCTTGATCGCCCGGCGAAAAACCTCAGGCTTTTTTTTAGATTCGACCCCAACCCATTGCTTTTATTGGCTAATCCGCTTATAAAGTGATGGGTAAAGTACACAAAAACAACATTTCGCAGAATTGACAACACGGCGCACTTCCAAAGGCTGTAAGCTCTGGCCATCTGGAGTACGACACATTCTGCGCGGATCAAAGCGAGTTCACTTTTGCGCCTATTGCCTTTTCGATCATCATTCCGGTTTCTCGCGTGTGCCGCCCTGGTTCTTGCAGGCTGCGGCACGGTGCCGGTTGCCAAGGTTGACAACCATGCCCGCAAGACGGCGGATGCTGCCAAGGCCAGCCCGGCAACACCGGCAGCGCCGCCGACCGTGCGGCAGGTGCCGATTCCACCACCCCCCAAACCGGTGACCGAGGAAAAGCGGTATTCCGTGACGGTCATTGACGTTCCGGCGCGCGATATTTTATTGGCGATGGGGCGCGATACCGGGACCAACATTGATATTCATCCCGGCATCGAGGGTCGCGTCACCTTGAATGCGATTGATCAATCGATCCGGCAAATTCTCACCCGCATGTCCAAACAAATTGACATGCGCTGGGAAGCGGACGGCCCGAACATTTCCGTCATGACCGATTCGCCGTTTCTGAAGTTGTACCGGGTCGACTATGTCAACGTCAACCGCGATATGTCCGGTACATTCGGCGTGCAGACCCAGGTGGTCGGGCCGAGCGGCGTCGGCGCGTCGGGTGCCAGCGGAGGGGGTGGCGGTGCCGGGCAAAACACCTCTACGCTGAAAATTGAGAACACGTCGAAGAATCGTTTTTGGGAAAGCCTTGAGAAGAACATCAAGGACATCCTGCGCGAAACCGACAAACAATTGCCCGAGGGCAGTTCCGAAACCGTGGTGCGCGCACAAACACAGGGTGCCACCACCGGTACAGTCCGGGCGCAAGCCGGAACCACCGCCAGATCAACCGGCAGAACCACCACCACCGGCCCGGGCGAAGTACAGGGACAAAATGAACAGGTTTCGCAAACCCTGACATTCCGCGAAGCCGCTTCGGTGATCATGAACGCCGAGACCGGCACGATCTCAGTTCGTGCAACCTCAAGACAACACGAAAAGGTCGGCCAGTTTATTGATTTGGTGGCGGGTGCGGCCAAACGGCAGGTGCTGATTGAAGCAACCATCGTCGAGGTCGAATTGGCAGACGGCTATCAGTCGGGCGTGGATTGGTCGGCGGTCGGATTGGAAGGACTCGGCTATACCTTCCGCCAGGCATTTACCCAGTCGAATGCGACGGCAACCGGCAGCACCAATCTGACCAACAATTTTTTCTCGGTTGGCTATTCCAAT
>JANOEV010000365.1:0-1854 GCA_031413695.1 Burkholderiales bacterium | reverse complement strand
TGATAACTGAAAAAACTAAAGGCTAATGCTAGTGTAAGAAGTACTTTCTTTTTCATTTTAAATAGTTTTACTACGTGCTTACTCTATTTCACCGGTTTTCGGCTTACCCGTAGCATTTGGTACTGTAGCTGGCCTGGCTCTGCAGTAGCTTTAGCGAAGCGATACTGACTACCAAATGATGCACCAAAACTACCAGTCGCTATTGCCGATACCTTGAGAAAACCACCATGAAAAAAAAGTACTTTCCTGACTACTTGTTGCTTCTAACAACAAACTTTCAGTTGATTTGCCCGCCTCAAAGAGCTTAATTATCCAAAATTGAGGGCCGTATTCCAGAAAGCCATCAGGAAAAAAACATTTTAAAACGTTTTTTTCTGACGATTAGAAATCGCTGGTTTAAGAATGAGTTTGTAATTTGGAGGAATGGAAAAAACTGCTTGGGAGAAAGTATTAGAAATATGGGGGAGAAATTTTTATGCAGAACCGATCTGGTTTTTCTTTATGCTAATTGCAATCTTTATTGGATTAAAGTTTTACAGAAAGGAGAAAACCTATTTCTATTTTATTTTATATACCATCTCAGGCCTTATACTGTTTCCAAGTCTCTTAGTTATTATCGGCAGCAACAAATTCAATAGCCGTCAAAAAACTTTATTTATTGAAACTTTTAATACAATATATTCTATAATTGAAATTTTTACTTTCTATTATTACTATTATTATATCATTAAAACAAAATCAATTCTTTTATTAATGAAATTTTGTTTTCTAATTGTCATTCTATTATCAATTGTATTTTTTTTAAAACTAGGGGATTCAGAAGTATTAACAAGTGAGCTAAATAGTTTTAGCTTTCTAATAAATTCTACCGAGTTTTTCTTTTTACTTTTGCCATGCCTAGTCTATTTTTATGAGTCATTTAATCTAAAAATTAATTTTATAAAGCCTTTAAAAGAAATTCCTTCTTTTTGGGTTTCAACTGGTTTATTTTTTTATATAACAGTTTCACTTCCCTTATTGTTGATTGGAAATAATTTAATCAGTTATAACTTAAATATTTTTGATATAATGTTTAGTCTCCATTACTTATCGTTAAGTATTTTATTCATTTGTCTTTCAAAAGCATTCTCATGCAAAACACCTCTTATAACATAACAGTATTTTTACTTGTTACAACATTTTTAATTATGCTGATGGGGGCTTTTATCCTCACAATACTTTTTATACATCGAAAAAAACAAATAGCATTTCAGGAGAATATAAAAGAAATAGAAACAAACTATGAAAAGAATATTCTGCAAAGCCAACTTGAAATTCAGGAACAAACATTTCAGAATATTTCCCGCGAGATTCATGACAACATAAGCCTCTCACTTACACTTGCCAAATTGCATCTCCACACACTTGAATGGACAGATTTAAATAAAACGGTAGAAAAGGTAAACACTTCTATAGAACTGCTTACCAATTCAATTGCAGAACTCAGTGATATTTCTAAAAGCCTTAGTGCAAATATTATAATACAGCATGGTCTTCTGAAAGCGATCGATGATGAACTGCATCATATCCGTCAGACCGGTTTGTTTAGTGTAGCATTTGAATTATCGGGCACCCCTATCTATTTGGATAACCAAAAAGAACTGATCATTTTCCGCATTATCCAGGAATCATTTAATAATATCATTAAACATGCTGAGGCTCTTCACACTAAATTGGACCTACATTATAATTTAGCTAACTTAATTATTACAATCAGCGATGATGGAAGGGGTGTCAAGCTTTCTCGCTATGGAGTCAACGAACTTGATTTAGGTATCGTCACTGCCAAAGACCGTCGCCTCACTCGTTGCATCG
>JANOEV010000364.1:0-9435 GCA_031413695.1 Burkholderiales bacterium | reverse complement strand
GTGGGTCGGTGGGTCGCCAGCCATTCTTCACGTCCCGACTTAAAGTGGTCATTCGCGGTTCTTGATACGCCAACAATTAACGCGTTTGCGGTACCCGGCGGGACGATTTTTTTGTCGGTGGGCTTGGTCAAGCGCCTTGGGTCCGAGTCAGAGTTGGCTGGTGTGATCGGGCACGAAATTGCACATGTCATGCAGAGACACCACGTGAAAGCGATTCAGGCGTTGGCCAAGCAAGATTTGCTCAAGATGGGATTGACTGAGGCGGCTGACCGCAGTGGCAAGAGCGCTCTGGCGAAAGAAGGCATCAAGGTAGCCGTTTCCGGTGGCATGGATATTATGGCGAAGGGGCTGGACAAATCCGATGAATTTGAAGCGGATCGGATTGGTGCGGTCCTTGCTGCCCGGGCAGGATACGACCCGTATGGTTTGGTTGTCGTGCTACAAATGCTTGCGGCACTGAAGACTGAAGAGTCCGGCATTTCCTTGCTGATGAGCACCCACCCGACACCAAACGATCGTTTGACCGAGTTGGAAAAATTCTCGGCGACCCTCGACAAATATTCGTCGCAGCCGCAGGTGGAAGACCGCTTTGCCAAGGTTGTTGCGGCGCTTAAATAGAAAAGTCGTTAATCGGCGGGCGTTTTGGGGCAAAACATCGCCAAAATACCCGTCTTTATTAGACTTCTACTTTACGTCTGTCATCGCGATAAACGTCGCGACCATCTGTTCCAAGCCTGCTTGATCTTCCGCATCAAAGCGGTTCAGGCGCGGACTGTCGATATCGAACACGCCGATGACGTTGCCGCCAACCGATATCGGCATGACGATTTCAGAATTGGATGCCGCGTCGCAGGCGATATGGCCGGGAAACGCGTGTACATCCGCGACCAAATGGGTTTTGCCGTGAAACGCCGTTGCACCGCAAACGCCGCGAGGTTGCGGTCTGACGGGAATGCGCACACAAGCGGGTTTGCCTTGAAACGGCCCGAGAATCAATGTGTCCCCGCGCATCAAGTAGAACCCCGCCCAATTTAAATCCGGCAATAGATTAAAGACCAGCGCCGAAAAATTTGCCGCATTGGCGATGAAGTCGCGCTCGCCTTCCAACAGGCCGCGCAGTTGTTTGTCCAGATCGGCGTAAAAGTCGGCTTTGGTTGCGGCCTTGATAACGGTGGCGGTAAACATCGGTGAGCTCTGAAAAATAACAACCGGTATTTTACCTCCGGTCATTGGTGCCACGGCGGGGTTGATTTCTGGCCGAAAAAAAGCCCGGCCGTTTATTGACGGCCGGGCAAGTCAGGAGACGGTTGTGGCGGTACCGTATGGCGGCACCGTTGCGCAATGCTCAGTTTGTGGGCGGGGTGACCGGCTTGGTTTGTTTGTCGTGCTTTTGCACCGCAATACGCTTACTTTGCACGTCTTGTTTGTGGGTGATCTTGGCCTTTTCTTTCTTGGTGACAACGCCGTCTTGCTTGGCTTTGGCCTCGGCGGCGGCGACATTCGACTGGCCTTTTTCAAGTCGCGCCGCTTCTTTGTCATTCAGCGCGCCGGTTGCCTTGCCCTGCTCAATGCGTTTGGCTTGATTGGCTTCACGTTTATCCATAAGTGGTGTGGTTGGCGTGGTCGGTGCCGGCTGCGCAAAGGTCTGCGCGGCAAATACAGCGGCCAGGGTGGTAGCGAGTCCTGCAAAAATCAATTTGGTGTTCATGGTTTTTTCCTTTTGAAGATGAGAGGTTGGGACTTCAACTTGGGTGGAAACAGGTCCAACTTGCGTCTGACGCTTGGGTTTGTCTGGTGCTGGCCAAATAACGTCGTGATGAAATGACGGTTTACGGTATCGGGCGGCGGATTTGTATCAATCTGTAAGTCGCTTTGTTGCAGGGCGAGATTTATAATAACGGACTTCATTTCGAACGAGGTTGTCACAATGTCCCGAAATTTTGCCGTCCCAATGATAGCCGCCATGGTATTTGGTGCATTCAGCACAGCAAACCCTGCGTTGGCACAAATCCCCAACCAGCCTGCGACCGCAGCCTCACCCACGCCCTCTGTAAGCGCAACCGCCATGCCGCCGACCGCCAAAAAAATCCCGAAGACGTTTGTAAATTACGGCGACACACGCGTCGATGACTACGCCTGGCTGCGGGAAAAAGACAATCCCGCGGTTGTTGATTACCTGAAGGCCGAAAACGCGCATATGGACGCCGTGATGGGGCATTTGAAGGGATTCCAGGAGACGCTTTACAAGGACATGCTGTCGCGCATCAAGGAAACTGACGACAATGTGCCATATGTCAAGCGTGGTTATTGGTACAACTCGCGCACCGAGATGGGCAAGCAATACCCGATCTTCACGCGCCGCAAAGGGTCGCTCGACGCCAAAGAAGAAATCATCATCGACGGCAACGAGCTTGCCAAAGATCAAAAATTCATGTCAATCGGTGCCATGACCGTCAGCCCGGATGGCAAGTTGCTTGCCTACTCGGTCGACTTCACCGGTTTTCGGCAATACACACTCTATTTCAAGAATTTGGAAACCGGTGACGTACTCAAGGACAAAATTGAGCGCGTTACCTCACTCGCCTGGGCAAATGACAACAAGACCGTCTTTTACGTCACGGAAGACGCGACCACCAAGCGTTCGGACAAACTTTTCCGTCATCGTCTCGGCGTGAAGGAAGATGTCATGCTGTTTGAGGAAAAGGACGAGTTGTACAACATCGGCGTCGACAGCACCCGTGACGACGCCTATATCGTGCTGACCAGCGAGTCGTCGGAAACAACCGAGCAGCGGTTGCTTGACGCCTCCAAGCCTGACGGCAACTTCGCGGTGTACCTGAAACGCAAAGACAACATCAAATATTTTGTCGATCATCATGACAAGAGCTTCATGATTGTCACCAACGACGCCGGCCGCAACTCGCGGTTGGTCAAAGCACCGGCAGCGACCACGGCTGACGTCAAAACCTGGCGCGAGATCATCCCCCATCGCAAAGATGTGAAGCTTGACGGCGTCGATGTGTTCAGGGATTTTTTTGTCGCGATCGAGAAAAAGGCCGGCTTGCCGCAGTTGCGCGTATTCGACATGAAGACGATGAAGCCGCATGCACTGGTGTTCCCGGAAGCCGCATATGATGCATCACCCGGTCAGAATGCCGAATTTGATACCAAGCTTTACCGCTTTAACTACGGTTCGCTGGTGACGCCGAACTCGGTGTTTGACTACGATATCGCCAAACGCGAACGCATCCTCAAAAAACAACAACCGGTGCTCGGCGATTACAAGATGGACGACTATCAGGTCGAGCGTGTCAACGCCAAAGCCAAAGACGGTACGCTGGTGCCGATCTCTCTGGTGTTCAAGAAGTCCTTGCGCAAGTCCGGCGTGCAGCAGCCAACCCTGTTGTACGGTTATGGGTCCTACGGCATATCGATGCCGCTGGGTTTTCGTTCGTCACGGTTGGCGCTGTTGGATCGTGGTGTGATTTATGCGATCGCGCATATTCGTGGCGGCGGCGAGATGGGCAAGCAGTGGCACGACGATGGCAAGATGATGAAGAAAATGAACACCTTTACCGACTTCGTTGCATCTGCCGAGCACCTGATTACGCAAAAATACACGCAGCCATCACAGTTGGCGATCCAGGGCGGCAGCGCCGGCGGGTTGTTGATGGGGGCGGTGACCAATTTGCGTCCGGATCTGTTCAAGGCCGTGGTGTCGCAGGTGCCGTTTGTCGACGTGATGAACACCATGCTCGATGCGTCGCTGCCATTGACCGTCGGCGAGTATCTTGAGTGGGGAAACCCGAATCAGGAAAAGGCGTACAAGTACATGCGCTCTTACTCGCCATACGAAAATCTCAAGAAAGGCGCGTATCCCGCCATGCTGGTGGAAACATCATTGAACGACAGCCAGGTGATGTATTGGGAACCCGCCAAATACGTGGCTAAACTGCGCACCCTTAAAACCGATACCAACCCGCTGCTTTTGAAAACGAACCTCGATGCCGGACACGGTGGCGCATCCGGTCGTTACGATTATCTGAAGGAAATTGCCACCACGTACTCGTTTGTCTTGTGGCAATTTGGTATTACCCGATAGGCCGTAGCAGCGGCCTTCGGTTCGTCTCGCAGGTCATGACAGGCCCGCGTGCGTTCTCGCATGCGGCTAGTCGCTTTTGATATCAACGCGCGATCGCGTTTGGATGGGTAGTTAATCAATGCATTTCTCGAATCTGCAACTGTTTGCCGTATGTGTGCTGATTTGGGGATCAACCTGGCTTGCCATCACATTCCAGTTGGGAAGTGTCGCGCCCGAACTATCGGTTGGTTATCGTTTTCTGATCGCCGCAGCGTGCCTGTTCGTTTTTTGCCGCTGGCGCGGCCACCAGCTCGCCTTTCATTGGCGTCAACACGTTGATCTGTTGTTGTTTGGCACCGCGATGTTTTGTGTGAGTTACATCCTGGTGTATCACGCCGAGTTATATATCGTGTCCGGCATGGTTGCTGTCGGCTATTCGGCAAGTCCAATGGTCAATATGCTCGGTGCCCGCCTGTTTTTTGGTACGCCGGTCACGGCGCGGGTCAGCGTTGCGGCATCGCTTGGAATCGTCGGTATTGTCTGTGTCTTTTGGAACGAGTTCAGCAAGTTGTCATCGAGTCGCGACGCTGAATTGGGTGTTCTGCTTACGGTAATGTCGGTATTGGCGTCGAGTGTCGGTAGCATGGTGGCCATGCGAACGCAACGGCGTGGCCTGGCAACCTGGCCGTCAATGACGTGGGGTATGTTTTATGGCGGTGTGCTTTCGCTCGCCTATGCTGCAGCCATCGGTCGGGAATTTATTTTCGACGCTGGAATTTCCTATATTGCCGCATTGTTATATCTGGCTGTGTTCGGTTCGATTATCACTTTCGCCTGTTATCTGACGCTGCTAAAACGTATTGGCCCCGCACGAACGTCGTACGTGGGTGTGATGGTGCCGATTGTTGCATTGGGCATTTCGTTTTGGTTCGAGAAATTCCAATGGGGATGGATGACCACGGCCGGGGTCGCGCTTTCGGTTGCCGGCAACATCCTGATGCTCAGGTCGTCGGCGTCAGTCACCCAATCCGGACGCCCTGTTTAGCGAAATCCCCGCTATCCGGCCGGCCGGATCGGCTCGACCGACAGGCGGTTTCTGACTGTGCGATGCTTCACTGTGGTTTGAACGACGGGTTGTTACGATGGGCGCAACAATAATAGTTACTGCGCCTCTCGATGACTGCCGACCAAAAACGCCCACGCGCCGCCGGCGCGACCCGACCTTTGCATGTTGCCGATCGATCCCTGGCTGATGTTCGGGCCGCACCATGTTGACCATGTCCGACTCAAGGGTCGGAATTGGCGCATTGCGCCAGTCTCTTGCCGGGCCGCAACTTTCGCCGGCTGATCGTGTCGCGATTCTGAGCGAACTCGCCCACCAATGCGCCCGTACCGGCTTGGCGCGCGACGGCCTTGACGCCGTGAAAGAGGCGATCGAGCTTGCCCATACACACCGTTTGCCGCTGGCAAAAGCCGGCGCGCTTAACGCCGCCGCGGTCTGTTATTTTGCCCGCGATGATTTTTTGATGGCAATTGCCTGTGCCATCGACGCCTACGCCGGCTTTGCGGTCGAAAATCAATATGCCGCCATGGGACATGCGCTGACCACGATTGCGGCGGCGTGCAAGGAGGTCGGTGCGTTTGACCTTGCCGAGCAGGCGCTGCGCGGCTGCGTCAATATTGCCAATCAAGCAGACGACAAGTTTCTGCTGGCACGCACACAAAATACGCTGGCTGATTTGCTTGGTGACCTGGGCCGCTTCGACGAGGCTGTTGTATTGCTCGCCGACGCACATTGCAACCTCGATGCCGCGCGCCAGCCGGATCACATCGCAAAGGTCGACGCGAATCAATGCAAGTTGCACAAAAAAATGGCCGAGAACGCAAAGCGTCGCGGGGAGCATTCCGCCGCCGCACAGTATTTTCGACAGGCACTCTCCCTCGCGCGGCGGGGACTGGCATCATACGGTACCAATCCGGATCAATTTCATTTTTCGGACAATAACCGAATGCTCGGCGAGTTGTACTTTGACCTGCAGGATGTCGAACAGGCGCGGGTGACGTTCGAGCTTGCCCTGGCGATTGGCCGGCAACTCAACCATCCGGCGACCATCGCCGAATCACTGCTATTCCTGGGACGCATTGCGCTTGGCGATAACAGGCCGACAGACGCGCTGGGCTTGTTGTGCGAAGGGCTGGGGTGTGCCAAACGTGCGGATTTGAAAGTGGTGCAGCCAAAATTTCATACCGAGCTCGCCGGGGCATATTTGACTGTCGGGCGCCAACGTGAAGCGGACTTTCATCTTGATGCGGCCTTGCAGTGGTCCGGTCGGCTCGCCGAAAGTAATGGTGAGGTGGGCCGGGAGGCAAGGTCAATGTGGAAAACACATTTTTGCCACCACCCCTATATTGGCGGAATTTAGCCTGCTTTGTTTTGCAAAAAACCCGCCAGCGCCGCCGCAGCTTGTTTACGCACCATTGCCTTGAACGGCCAGGACCAGCCGAGCAACAGACCGGGTGTCCCCAGCGCCTGTTTTGCCCAGCGCCAAAATGGAAATTGATCGATGTGCCGGATAATCAGGCCGTCCCGAAATGCAAACAGGGCATCGATCCTGTTGACCACCGGCCGGCCGGTTTTCGAAAACGTGTAGTGCGCCTCCCAAATCGCACGGCCGCCGGATGCATCGGCAGAGGCGTCGATTAACATGATTTTGAGATCCTTGCCGCGCGATAGCAGCATGCGCCACATGGCGCCCGCCTCGATACCCCTGAGATTGGGGAATGCCGGATCTGTAAATACCACTTCCGGGTGATAACACGCCGCCATTGCCTCTGCATCTCGCGACGCAAATGCAGCGTAGAAATTTCGAATCAGCGTCTCATTTGCGTGCATGAAAGTCTCCATGAATGTCAAACATCGTCAGGTGATAGTCGATGTGCAAGAACATGTACTTACCCCATTCATTTTTCGACAGTTTTCCGAAGGCCGGGTGAGGGGCGAGTGTATTTGATTGCGCCTGCGATTCAAACGTCTGCAGGAGCGAGACAAAAGATTGATGATCTTCCTCGAATGACGCCATCCCTTTGACGCCGACAAAATCGGCGATTTGTTTTTCGTTGCGCGGCGCTTTCTCCGGCCAGGGGATCACGTAAAAAACTAGCCATTTGCCAACGGTATGCAGCAATACATTGTGACTGCGGATGGTTTGCTGCAGCCCGCATATTTCGCGCAGGCTATTGTTAAAGTGCGCCAACAATTGATGGCCGTTCAGTTTTCCATCCCGTGAAAGTACGTCCGGCGCCAGCGCCTCGATGCGACGAAACAATATGTCGCGCTCTTTGGGGTTGAAATAATCTGTCATTGTTGGTGTTCTCGTCCATTTTCGCGACTGCGCGCAAGATCGTTGACCTGCATCAAAGGGTGCATTCTACTTGACCACTATCAAGGAATGGCCGGGCCGTGGCGTTTCATACTTTTACCTTGTCCGGGATCAGTCCCCTAAAAACGTGGAGAAGTTCATGCTTAGCGATATTGAAATTGCCCAAAAAGCCGTCATGAAGCGCATTTATGAAGTGGCCGGCACGCTCGGCATTCCGGATGACGCGATCGAACCCTACGGGCATTACAAGGCAAAAATATCGCTAAATTACGTCGACACGCTGAAAGGCAAAAAAAATGGCAAGCTGGTGCTGGTCACCGCAATTTCGCCGACGCCGGCGGGCGAGGGCAAGACCACCACAACCGTCGGGCTCGGCGATGCGCTGAACCATATTGGCAAGAAGGCGATCATCTGTCTGCGCGAGCCCTCATTGGGTCCGGTATTTGGCATGAAGGGCGGGGCGGCCGGCGGCGGGTATGCACAGGTTGTACCGATGGAGGACATCAATCTGCACTTTACCGGCGACTTTAATGCCATTGCGCTTGCCAACAACCTGCTGGCGGCGCTGATAGACAACCATATCAATCATGGCAATGAATTGGGATTTGACGTCAGGCGTATCACCTGGAAACGGGTGATGGACATGAATGACCGGGCGTTGCGCGACATCACGATCGCATTGGGTGGTCCGGGCAATGGCTATCCAAGGCAGGACGGCTTCGATATTGTGGTTGCCTCCGAGATCATGGCGATTTTTTGTCTCGCTACGTCGCTCAAAGACCTAAAAGCGCGGATCAGCAAGATCGTTGTCGGCTACACCGGCGACCAAAAGCCGATTCTGGCAAAGGATCTCAATGCCCAGGGGGCGATGACGGCGTTATTGAAGGATGCATTGCACCCAAATCTGGTGCAGACACTGGAAAACAATCCGGCGTTTATTCACGGCGGGCCGTTCGCCAATATCGCGCATGGCTGCAATTCTGTGATTGCCACCCAAACTGCCCTAAAGCTTGGCGACTATGTCGTCACCGAAGCCGGGTTTGGCGCGGATTTGGGGGCGGAAAAATTTATTGACATCAAATGTCGAAAGTCCGGTCTGCGTCCGGATGCCGTCGTGATTGTCGCCACCATTCGTGCATTGAAATTTCATGGAGGCGTTGATGTCAAAGAAGTCTCCACTGAAAATCTTGCGGCCTTGGAAAAGGGTATCGTCAATCTCGAGCGGCATGTCAATAATGTCATGAACAACTACGGCCTGCCGTGTGTTGTCAGCGTCAATCACCGCACACACGACACCGATGCCGAGGTGAAGTTGTTGATGGAGCGGGTCGGTAAGCTGGGCTGCAAGGTTGTGATCGCGAAACACTGGGCGGAGGGGGGCAAGGGTGCCACCGAGGTTGCCCAGATTGTGGTTGATTTGTGTGAGCAGAAAAGCAACTTCAAATTTGTCTATGAAGACGACATGCCGCTCTGGGACAAGATGAAAACCATTGCGACCAAGATCTATGGCGCGTCGGATATCAACGCGGATTCAAAGATCCGCAATCAAATCAAAAAATTGCAGGCTGAAGGTTACGGGCACTATCCTGTCTGTGTGGCAAAAACCCAATACTCGTTTTCAACAGATCCGCAGCTTCGCGGTGCACCATCCGGACACGTATTGACGATACGCGAGGTGCGGCTGGCCGCGGGCGCCGAATTTATCGTGATGGTCTGTGGTGATGTCATGACCATGCCGGGTTTGCCGAAAGTGCCGTCCGCCAATTCAATTGATGTCGACGACAACGGCAAAATTATCGGACTATTCTAGATGTGATGCGGGGCTGAGCCGCCCCGCCGCGTCACATTTGGCGGTTGTCAGACCGCCGCCGCCCCCCGATGAGGGGAGCCGTGCCGGTTGCGAAGCGACACGCTTGCCGTAATAATGGTGTATGACGCCGGCACCGGGCCGGCCACGGATAACTGACGCACATG
>JANOEV010000363.1:0-2261 GCA_031413695.1 Burkholderiales bacterium | reverse complement strand
GGCTCACCGAAAATATTCCGCGCGTATTGCCTGGCGCCGTCACCGCGGTGATCAGTCGCAAAGCATGGGTTGCCCCGCCGATTTTTGCCTGGCTGCAGGAACACGGCAGGGTCGACGACGCCGAAATGGCCCGCACCTTTAATTGCGGCATTGGCATGGTGGTGATTGTCGACAAGGCGAACGCTCCAAGCGCGACTGCGCACTTGGTCGCTGCCGGGGAAACGGTATTCACGATTGGCGAAATTCGTTCGCGTGTGGCCGGCGAAGCGCAAACAATCGTCACCTGACACGGCCACCGCAATGCCAGCAAAATTTAAAATACGCCTATCCGCAAGCATTTCCAGCCACAAATGCCTGTAAAAGCCCGCCGATAAACGTGTTTTAATTTCAAATGAAATCCATTGTCATCCTCATTTCAGGTCGCGGTTCGAATATGGAAGCCATCCTGCGGGCGCGATTGACCGAAAATTTGCCAGCTGATATTCGCGCGGTCATTTCCAACCGTTCCGATGCAAAAGGTTTGCAAACCGCAGCCCTGCACAACATCCCTCAGCAGGTGGTCGATCACACGTCATATTCATCGCGCGACGAGTTTGACCGTGCGCTTGCCGACACCATCGATTCTTTTGCGCCGGATCTTGTGGTGCTCGCCGGCTTTATGCGTGTGCTCGGTGCGGATTTCATCGCACATTTCCCGAACCGGATTGTCAATATTCATCCGTCATTGCTACCCGCATTCCCGGGGTTACACACACACCGACAGGCGCTTGCCGCAGGCGTCAAGATACATGGCGCAACCGTCCACCTGGTTACACCGAACCTTGATTGCGGCCCCATCATTGCCCAGGCTGCGGTACCGGTCATGACAGATGACACTGAACAAACACTCGCCGCCCGCGTGCTTGCCCAGGAGCACATCATCTACCCGAGGGCGATTGGCTGGCTGGCTGCCGGCAAGGTAACGTGTTTGCCGGTGACACCGGCGAATGCCGGGCGCAATGTCCTCCAGTTCGACCAGCTGCCCGTTATGCATCAGGCAGGCGAAGATTTCCTTCGCGTACCCGAGGGCAAATAATGAAGTTTGTGGTTCCTTTTTCAACGTCGGCGATAGTCTGCGCGTTGGTGTTCGGCCACGCTGGCGTGGTTTCTGCAGCGGACAAGCTGGTTGCTGCTGTAAACACCACGCCGTTGTCCGGATCATCAGGCACGCTGCCGACCGTCATCAAGGCAACCTACCGCGTTTATCGCGGCGGCTTGCTGATCGGCAGCGTCGACGAAAAATTCGAACGATTCGTCAATCCCGGCGAATTCGCCGACCGCTATAAAATCACCTCAAATACCCGTGCCGAAGGTGCAGTCGCCATTTTTGTCCGCGACCAGATCAATATCGTCTCCGAAGGCACGATCGGCCCCGCCGGGCTGGCGCCGACACGTTATTCGAGCACGCGAAAGACGGATATTGATCGTAATTTCACCGCGCGTTTCGACTGGACAAAAAACGAAATCGTCCGCGAACATCAAACCGACGGGCGGACCGAGCAGGAAATATTTGAGTTACCCGCCGGCACGCAGGATCGATTGTCATCGATGTATCAATTTATGGTGATGACGCCCGGTGCACAGTCGATCGCCACAACCATGTCCCAGGGAAAACACGCCGAGCAGTATCGGTATGTCAAAAAGGGCGAACCGGTGCTCAACACACCCGCCGGTGATTTCGAGACAATTCAATACGTTCGTGATGCAAAACAGGGGGAATCAAAAGCGCAGTTGTGGCTGGCCAAAACAAAAAACTTTGTTCCCGTTCGCATCATCTTCGAAGATTCAAAGGGGACCATACTTGAACAAGTGCTCACCGACTTGGTCATTCAGTGATTTGCGGCTGACCCGTCTGCTTGTTTAGGAATCGTCCGACCGACCGGTTTCGCGCGACCCACACGACATGCCCAATCGCCAAATCAGCATTGCGTATTTCACGGCGGCGATTCCGAATCGCGGCCTGGGTGTTGCCGTAATCTTGTCAGGCGTCCTGCATGCGACGGCGTATTTGGCAATGCCGCGATTCGTCGAACAATTCACACCAGCCAAGGTGGTCAGGTATGACGCAACGTTAATTCCCATTGAGCGCGCGATTGCAAAAATCGCCGCCACAGCACCGGCTGCCAAGCGACATGTGGCCGCCAAAATTGACCCGCCGGCGGCAAGACCTGATTCTGAGGCAAACTTTGCAGCGCCAGAAAATGCGATTGCAGTTGCCGCAG